>JAAYXZ010000083.1 GCA_012515635.1 Elusimicrobiota bacterium | reverse complement strand
TCTTGTTGATACGGTTTTTGGGGCTATGTTCATTTATAGGGATATCCACCAATCTTAAGTCATCTGCGGGTATGGGGATAGCGGTGGTCTTTGTAACAGTTATGGCATGCAGTATCAGTTGGGTAATGTACCATTATCTTTTAATCCCGTTCCATTTAGAATATTTGAGAACCACGGTGTTTATACTTACCATTGCATCTTTTGTTCAGTTTGAGGAGATTATTATCAGGAAGAAGGTTCCTGCGCTTTATAAAGCATTCGGAATCTATCTTCCGCTTATTACAACAAATTGCGCTATTCTTGCCTCCGCCTTTTTAGGAATTGACTATAAGTTTTCATTTATGCAGAATCTTGTCTTCGCTTTTGGCATATCGCTGGGTTATTGTGTTGTGATTATTCTTCTTGCTTCTCTAAGAGAGCGTTTAAACACAGCGCCGATTACTCCGATGTTCAGGGGAGTGCCTATATCATTTATTCTTACAGGGCTGATGAGTTTAGCATTTCTTGGATTAAAAGGCCTCTTCAAGTTATAACACATCTACTTTTAATATGTTTCGTTTTTTAGAGGGGATATCTGTTCTTGGTATATAAGCGATAAAAAGGTGTGAATCGGCGGATTATAGATTGCGAAGATACTCTCTCCGTAGTATAATGAAAAGATTAGAGGTGTTATTTTTTCTTTTTTAAAGTAAATATTTTCGGGGCAGTGGCTCAATGGGAGAGCGTCCGCTTCGCATGCGGAAGGTTGCCGGTTCGACTCCGGTCTGCTCCACTAATAAATTATAAATTCAACAAAAACAACATCTGAGATTTTATGAGAAATGAAAAACATACTATTGACCAATGATGATGGAATCTACTCCGACGGGTTAAAGACCTTATGGAGATATTTGCGAAAGCAATACAATGTCAGCGCGGTTATTCCTGAAACGGAGAAGAGTGCGGTAGCCGATGCTATCAATCTTTTTTCCCCCCTTAAAATAAAAAAAATACAGGTAGATAAAGATTTGCATGGATGGATTGTCAGCGGAACTCCTGTGGATTGCGTGAAAATCGCTGTTAGTTCAATACTTGAAAAAACGCCGGATATGATTGTTTCAGGTATAAACCCCCAATCAAATATGGGTATGGATTTACTTTATTCAGGGACTGTTTCTGCCGCAGCTGAAGGGGCTGTATTGGGAATCCCGTCTTTGGCAGTATCTTTGGATTGCAAGAAGAACTATTGTTTTGAAACAGCGGCAGAGATAACGATGCGTATAATAAAAAAAATGGAAGAGATTGAGATACCACCGGATACTATTATTAATATCAATGTTCCCGATGTTCCCCTTTCAAAGATAAAAGGGGCTTATCTCACATATCAGAGCAAAGCAAGATATAAAGAAGAATACGAGGAGCGGAAAGACCCCCGCGGCAATTCGTATTACTGGTTAAAAGGTGTGTTTAGACGCGTAAATAACGAAAAAGGGAGTGATGTGGAGGCCGTAAAACGGGGTTATGTCTCTATCACTCCTCTCCTTCTTGACCTTACCAGTCATAGTTTTATTTCATATCTGCAAAAAAAGAGATTTGATGATATTTTCTTAAAATAGTATAATCACAAATAACTGTTAAACAAAACTTAGAGCAGGAGGAAGATATGTCTCAAACATATAAACCACATAAACTAAAAAAGAAAAGAAGAATGGGTTTCCTTGCTAAAATGAAAACCAAAAGCGGGAGAAGGATTATTAACAGCAGGAGGAGCAAAGGTAGAAAACGACTTGCATGCGAGTAAATAAAAAAATACTGTATTTGCGGAAAACTAAAAGGCAGTATAAGTCATCGTTCTTCAAGTTGTATATGCTTCCTTTACAAAGATATAAAATAGGTTTTATTGCAAGCAGTAAAGCAGGTCATGTATTCCGAAGGAACTATACCAAAAGAATTATCAAGAACTTTTGGCATAAGGAGTTTAAAGAAGGGGATTTTTTGTTTGTGCTGTATAAGAGCATCTCTCCGCGTGATAGAAGCGTTTTATTAGAAGAACTTAAGATAGTATCCGAAAAAGTAAAATGCGAAAAAGTTTAGTATGGTTTATCAAAGGATATCAATCGGTTATTTCACCTGTCATCGGGAAAAGATGCAGGTTTTATCCCAGTTGTTCTGCTTTTATGATAGAAGCAATAGAAACATTCGGTCCTGCAAGAGGGATATTGCTTGGTATTAAAAGGATATTGAAATGCCAGCCCTTAAATGAAGGGGGATATGACCCTGTGGAGAAATATGGATAAGATAAGAGAAGAGGTTCGTCTTGTAATAGCTATAGCGCTTTCATTACTTATAGTTTTTGCCTTTGGAAAATTCAGAGCGCCGCAAAAGCAAATTGGTCAAGAGACGCCGCCCGTAGTATTAACAGAAGATATTTCTGATACTCCTCTTGAACAAAAGGTTGTTCTGCCTATATCCGTTAAAAAGACAGGAGAAGATAAGGTATATGAGGATAACCGCTACATAATTGAGTATAACAGTGCAGGCGGGGCCATAAAAAATATCGGGATTAAACAATATACCAGAGCAAATGAAGCAGCCCTGAATATCTTTGATGGCTCTGATTTATTGTTGGCATATTCTGCGGACAAACCTGAAGAGGTAGGGAATGTATATTCGTCTATAATTAAAGAAAAGACCTTGCATTTTCAAAATATCTCTGAAAATATTCTTATAGAGAAGGTAATAGATATACCTTCGGAAGATTATACTTTTACAACGGCTATAAATTTTACTAATAAGGGAAGAGAGTCACATACTCTTAAAAATTATGCGTTATCTACAGGAACTTTGTTTACTTCCGGCGTTCGGAAAGGTTATAGAGACAGAGAGTTCGTTCCTCCTGAAATAATCATAAAGAGCAACAAAAAGGTTTTTAAGATTAATACTGCGCGGTCAACGAAAAGCGCTGTTTATACGAATACTGAATGGATTGCGTTGAAACAGAGATATGGGATGGTTTTTATGCGGCCTGAGTCGCCTCAGAAAAGTTTTATTACTGTTCTATCAGATAACAACGGGACTAATATTGCTATTAACACAGGGTTTTCTTATGATGATATTGAAGTGCTTGCGGGTGAGACAAAGAGTATAAAATTCTCTTTTTATGCGGGTCCTTCAGATTATTTTGCCGCTAAAAGCCAGGTAACGGAGCGAGAGGTGTTTGGAACGGGTTTTTTTGCGGCTATGGGCAGGTTCCTCTTTCTTGCGCTCTCTTATATTCATAGGCTTATTCCTAATTGGGGATGGGCTATAATAATACTTACACTGATTGTAAAAGCGGTTTTCTTTCCTTTAACCCGGAAGAGTTTGAGGTCAATGAAAGCGTTGCAGAAGTTAAGACCGTATCTTCAGGATGTCCAGAAAAAATATAAGGACAACCCCCAACAGATGCAAAAAGAACTGATGAGCCTGTATAAGGAATATAATATAAACCCATTTGGCGGATGTTTGCCGATGTTCATACAGTTTCCTATCTTTATCGGATTCTTTATAGCGCTTAGAAACTCTGTTTTTTTAAGGGGAGCCCCGTTTATACTTTGGATACAGGATTTATCTGTCGCTGATACACTTGTAAGAATATCCGGGTTTCCTATAAACCTTTTACCGATAATAATGGCTGCGGCATCTTTCTATCAGCAGAGACTCACACCTCAGGAACCCTCGCAAAAAGCAATGACCTACATGATGCCTATAATGTTTCTTTTCCTGTTTTATAACTTCTCTTCAGGGTTGCTTCTTTACTGGACAACAATGAACATTGCAGGGGTGGTAGAACAATATTACGTGCATAAAAAATAAGGCGGGAAGATATAACATCTTATTTGCGGCGCAGTTTTCTTATCAATTCTTCTGCTGCAGACATTTCAGCATCTTTCTTGTTGCCTGCACTCCCCTTCCCTACATATCTCCTGCCGGGAACCTTCACTTTTACCTGATATGTTTTTTTATGAGGCGGACCCTTCTCTGATACTATCTCATAGATTGGTTCTGTTTTAAACTGTTTTCTTGCTATGGAAGCAAGGGTGTTTTTATGGTTTTGCATTGGCTGTATTTTTTTGTTTAAAATAAAGTTTTTCACAAATATCCCTGTTTTTTTCCATCCGCTGTCAAGATATATTGCCCCAATAATAGCTTCAATAAAATTGTCCAGATGAGGTATCTCATAGTTTTTGTAGAGAATGAATTTTTGGAGGTTCATATCTTCCCCCACTTTTTGTAGATACTTGCGGTTCACATATGCGGATTTCAGGTCAGTTAAAAACGATTCAGGGGCAGACGGATATTCTTTAAAGAGAGATATTCCTACAATTACGTCAAGCACAATGTCTCCCAAAAACTCAAGCCGCTCATAAGAGATGCCGTTATCACAGGAAGGGTGAGTAAGCGCCTCTTCAATGAATTTCTTTCTTTTAAATTTGTGTCCGATTATGGACTCTATTTCTTTTGTCTTGTCCTGCATATTGCCGCTCCTATAAATAAAACAGATAAAAGAAACATTGGAATATCGCCTGTTATAGTATAGATTGTTTTGTTCTGCAATACAGGAACAGCATAAAACACCGAGCCGTTCACATATAAACTCTCCCCGTTGTCTTTTACTATGGCTTTAACGGTTCCATCAGGGGCTACAATACCGCTGATACCAGAGAGAGCGCTTATAATGAAGTATCTTCCTGTCTCTACCGCGCGAATGCTGTTATGCGCAAAATGTTGGTATGGGCCAGCAGAGTATCCGAACCAAGAATCGTTGGTGATAACTATGAATATCCCCGTCTCTTTTTCTATAAGTGAATTAGTAATCTCAGGGAAAATGTTTTCAAAGCAAATAAGGACGCCTAAATTGATGTCTTTGAATGAGAACGGGGTTAATTCACTGCTTTGTTCTATATAAGGTATATAACCTGCGAGTTTTTCAAATAAACTGCTTATTATTTTTAATCTTCCGCCGGGTATAAATTCTCCATAAGGGGCAAGATGTGTTTTGTTATGTGTTTGTATCCTTTCTCCTTCTATTAGTAGCGCTGAGTTGTATATCTTGTCATTCCCTGTAAAAGAGCCAAGAATAAGACCTACGCTATGTTTTTTTGTGAATGTTTGTAAATCGTCAAGGAGTTCGGGGTTTTGTGTTATGGTGTCGGGGTATGCCCCTTCCGGCCAGATGACTATATCCGTTTTGTTTTTCTTTAACTCTTCAGATGTAAGATTCTTTATTTTTTCAATGTTATGGGAATAGTTAGTATTTATTGAAGAGTTTATGTTCGGCTGAATAATCAATACATTTAAATAGTTTTTATGGTTGTTGGATACAGGAATAGTAAATAAGGGGGAGAAGACAAGAGCAATAAAACATAATACAGAGAAAAACCATGAAAGAATCTTTGTTTTTCTGAACGAATAAAACAATGTGAAGTTTCCTGTTATAACAAGAAAGGAAAGCCCAAAAATACCGATAAAAGAAGACATCTTGAGTATATAGGGGCAGTTCCACTGAGATAGCCCCATAGAGAGCCACGGGAAGCCCGTTAAAAGGTGAGAAGTTATGATTTCTAAGAGGAACCATAAAGACCCTGCAATGAATATTCTGTTTTTTTCAGGTAAAGCAAAGACCAGATATAAAAAAACACCCCAGTAAAGAGAGAGATATAAAGCAAGAAAAAGGTAGAGGGGCCCCGCTAATTGGCTCAACCATAAAAAAGATGCGGAATAAAAGATAAGTCCTGCTATAAGCCCGAAAAAAAAGTTTTTACCGTCGTTCTCTTTTCCTGCAAATATCAAAGGAACCAAAGAAAAGAAAGC
>JAAYXZ010000082.1 GCA_012515635.1 Elusimicrobiota bacterium | reverse complement strand
GCAAGGGAGCGGCAGTAAAGACGGGAGTTCTGTCGGCAAAAGGAGATATGATTCTTTTCTCCGATGCAGACCTTTCAACCCCGATAAAAGAATTTGCCAAACTTAAAAGGGCTTTAGATGAAGGATATGATATAGCCATTGGTTCTCGCAGTATAAGCGGGGCAAAGATAAAAATAAAGCAGAACATCTTGAGACGGATGATAGGTATGGCAGGATCTTATGTAATCAGAGTTTTCATAACAAGCAAGTTTTCAGATACCCAATGCGGGTTTAAGATGTTTAAAAAAGATTGCGGAAAGCAATTATTTGAAACACAAAAGATTAACGGCTTTGCTTTTGATGTGGAGATTCTGTATAAAGCGGTGAGAAAGGGGTGTAAAATAAAAGAGATACCTGTTGAATGGCTAAACTCACCTGAAAGCAAGGTGAATGTCATAAAAGACCCTTTAAAAGTTTTAAAGGACCTGATTAGAATAAAGATAAATTGTTAGTTGTAAACCCAGCCAAAGGAGAATATAGATGCAAAAATGGAAAAGCCCGCTTTTTATACTCTTTTTTGCATACTTTATTATAAGCGTTATAAGTGTGAAATGGGGAATACCCTCTGTTGATATAAATAACCTGTATTTTTACAATTCTTCTTCTATGGAAAAACACTTGGAGATTATGGAATCTCATACTGATGATTTACCCCGCTCTTTTTATAATCCCATAAGAAGTTACCATCCTGATGAGTATTTTATTATAAAATCACTATCCGCCATGCAACCCAAAAAGATTGATTTTAATCCTGGTCAATACACAGTGGGCGGGGCATATCTATACCTTGTAGGTTTTATACTTTTTCTTCTCTCCCGATTAAATCTAATAAAACTGACAACTGATATGGGCTTTTATTTTTTGAATCCTGACAAAATAGGTGTCTTTTATATAGTCGGCAGAACAATTACGATTTTATACGGTTTAGGAATAATTTTTTTCTCATACCTGATTCTAAAAAAACTCCTTAAAGACAGAAACGACATATTTTTTACGCTCTTACTCTTATTTTTTTCACCTTTGATGATTTTGAATACTGTCTTTATGTATGTTGATATTCCCGGCGTTTTTTGGGTTATGGCATCCCTTTATGCAACAATCCTTCTTATGGAAAAGTTTTCATTCAGACGGCTGTTTCTTGCAGGTGTTTTTGCCGGACTTGCCTGCGGAAATAAGATCACGTTTGCTGTAGCGTTTTTTATACCATTGGCGGGTATTCTGCTATCTAATAAGAACTTAAAAGAGATTATTAAAAAGATGTTCATTGCTTTTACGGGATTTATACTAACCTTTTTTATTACCAACCCATATTTCTTTCTTACATTTCCCACCTCAGTTATTGAATTGCAAGAGCATACCACAAGAATATTCAGCGCAGGGTTTTATATTGATTCCCTCTCTTATGGTTTAGGCGCGCCGCTGTTTATCTATGTTCTAATAGGACTTTGCAGTATCCTTGTTTTTTTCAAACAATTAGCCCCACATCAAAAGAAGATATTGCTTTTATCCGCATTATGGTCAGTGTTTTTCTTTCTCTTTATATCTGCTTTCTCAAAAAGATTTGCCCGTTATATACTGCCTATAGTGCCTCCAATGATTATTTTGGGAAGTGTCGGATGGTCTAAAATACACGAACATTTAAAATCAAACACAGGAAAAAACGCTATAAGAATAATATCAATTCTAACCATCTGCGGGACATTTATTTATGGTATGAGTTATACGATATTGTTTCAGCAGGAAAACATACGGACTAAAGCGGGGATATGGATTAAGAAAAACATTCCTCTTGGAAGCAGCATTGGCATTACAGAGGTTCCATGGCAATTACAGATGCCTCCTTTTGATTATTATGCATACATATTGGAGACAACAGGGTATAATATAGCGGAACTCAAGGAGAAGCAACCTGAATATTTCCTCCTTTCTTCGTTTCAGGCGCCTATTCCGCCATATCCTCTAAGGTTGCAGGAAGAACGGATTAGTTTTTATAACGGGTTTATAGAATCGGGGCTATACTCGGAAGAGAAAAGATTTGAAAAAAGCCCTACTTTTGCGGGTATCTGTTTTAAGGCAAAACAATTACCGGAAGACCTGATATATCTTAACCCGACAATAGTGGTCTTCAAGAGACAAGCAGGTGACAAAAAGGACTGATAAGATTTGTAATATGCGAATGTAAAGAAGTAATTATATCCGCTTTTCTCTCCCCTGACGAGAAAAAGGATTTAATACGCTCTGACACAAAATATATTTTTAAGATTTCAATTTAACTTAAAAAAATGGAAACTATATTTAACTATTATTTACCCGAAGAGTTAATTGCGCAACATCCTTTACAGGAACGGGAAAAAGCGCGGCTTATGGTTCTTGACAGAGGCAATGGCGCAATAAAAGAGGGCGTCTTCTGGGAGATAGACAATTACCTGAAGGCAGGAGATACTTTGGTTTTAAACAACTCAAAGGTAATACCTGCGCGATTAAAAGGAATCAAAAACACCGGTGGTAAGGTTGAGATTTTCCTTTTGAAAAAAATAGAGCCATACAGATGGGAAGTGCTTCTTCGCGGGAATATAAAGCAGGGGCAGGAATATACAATAACAAACGAAGCAGATACAATATCCGCAAGAGTATTAGAAAAGACAGATAAGGGGAGTTATATTGCGGAGTTTGATACGGATGACCAATCAGATATTTTCAGGCATGGAGAAACCCCTTTGCCCCCGTATATTAAGAGAGCATCCGAAAAGGGAGATAAGACCTTTTATCAAACGGTATACGCCGAAAAAGACGGGTCTGTAGCCGCTCCTACCGCAGGATTGCATTTCACAAACGGGTTATTGGATACTATCAGAGAGAAGGGAATAAATATAGTTTGTCTGACACTACATATCGGTTGGGCGTCTTTTAAAATACTTCGTAACGAGGCGCAGAGTGTAGGCGAAGAATATATGGAGATTTCGGAAGAAAATGCGCATATAATCAACAGGACAAAAAGAGAGAAGGGCAGGGTGATAGCAGTAGGAACAAGCGTTGTAAGGGCCCTTGAAAGTTCTGTCAAAGAGGATATAATTATTCCTGCTTGCAAGCATACAGATTTATTTATAAAACCCGGGGTTAAATTCAGGATAGTAGATGCACTTATAACCAACTTTCATCTGCCTTCTTCCACACATCTGTATCTTGTATGCGCTTTTGCAGGGACATCTTTAATGAAGAAAGCGTATAAAACTGCGGTGGAAGAAAGATATCGGTTTTATTCTTATGGCGATGCTATGTTGATAATCTAAAGGAATAAATAATGCCTGCATTTAAAGTGATAAAAAAAGATAAAGAGACAGATGCGCGGACAGGAGAGATAAAGACACTTCACGGTATTGTGAATACCCCTTGCTTTATGCCTGTTGCTACTCTCGG
>JAAYXZ010000081.1 GCA_012515635.1 Elusimicrobiota bacterium | reverse complement strand
ATATGCTCTTCTAACAACAAAAAAAGGTTCTCTGTATATTGTTTTCTTTCTTCATAATATTTGATATACCACTCTTGGAAATAGTCTTTACTGTAGGTTTTTTCCACACATTCGGGGACAGGTTCAAGAAAAGCGACAGAGCAATTTTTACATCTGTATACTCTATGTTTTCTTTCTTTCCATATCCTATTGCTCGCACCTTTGCATAGAGGGCAGTGTATCATTTGAGAAATCTATGTTTCACCAAAGTTTGGATAGCTATTACCCCATCCTTCCATCTTATCTTCTTTCCTTCTGTGATTTTACGGGGTTGATAGCTTATAGGAACCTCATATATTTTATATCCTTTGTTCAGCACCTTCGCTGTAACTTCAGGACAGAACTCAAATCCTTTGCATTGCAGGTTTATTTTTCTTATTACTTCTGTTCGGAACATTTTATAACAGGTGGGTTCATCCGTTATATTGCTCCGGTACAACAGGTTTGTCAGTAGAGAAAGAAACCGCCCTCCCAAATAAAAAGAGAGAGAGGATATCTCCCCCTTGCCAAGCACTCTTGAGCCATAAACAACATCCGCTCTGTTTTCGTTCATTACTTCTAACATCTTTAACCAGTCCATAGGGTCATATTCTAAATCAGCGTCTTGTATCACCACTACATCCCCTGATATATGTTTCAACCCTTCTCTTATGGCCGACCCTTTACCTTCGTTATTCTCCTTGAGGATTGTTTTTATTTCCGACCCTAAAAAGTTCTCCTGAAGAAGTTCCCTGGTGCCGTCAGTGCTTCCGTCATCCACAATAATAATCTCTTTTTCCACAGGAACCGCTTCCACCCTCTTGATTATCTCAAGGATGGTTAGTTTTTCATTATAAACCGGGATTACCACTGATAATTTCATTTTTTTATTATACCCAACATTTCGGCTTTCAACCAGAAAAAGCCATATACTGCTAATATTATATAAAAGGGTTCAAGAGGAACACGGTATCTTATAGAGCCAAGCAAAATAACATGGGATATCGTAAATATAATAAAAAGCGAATGGATATATTGCGCTTTTTTATTTTTAAGGGTTATTAAAAAACCCAAAAGAAAAAACGGCATCATTATTCCAAAACTAAAGACACTGATAACCCTGTATAACGGGCTTGTAAATTCGGATGCATTGGGGATGATATTCCAGAATCTTTTAAATTTGTTTTGTGCGAGCCACAGAAATCGGGAGGGGTTTTCCTTTATTGTATCAATGGTTTTTTTATAGTATGCCTTATCCCGTTGTATCTCCGGAAGTTGTTCTATCTCTTCAGGAAAATATCTGCATGGACCTCCGTCAGAGTAAGGGTTGTTTCCTTCCCAAAATACCCTGCCTCCCATAGTGGTTCCGGGAATAAACTTACCGAACACGACATAGTTTCTTATAACCCACGGAGATACGGTGATAGAAAAAAACAATACAATAAAAAACATCTTTTTTATTTTTTCTTTCGCTGTTGCCCTTAAAAAAGCGGTATGGATTAAAACTACAGGGAGATATAACTGCATTGTCGGTCTGCATAACCCTGCAAGCCCGAGAGAGATACCTGATTTTAGCCATAATAACGGTTTGTCTTCAGAACCAATAATAGTATAGACAGCAAGTACTGTAAGGAAAATAAAGCATATCTCCGTAAGCAGAAAACCATTATAAAAAATAAAAAAAGGGTATATTGCTGAAATGATAGCAGACCACAAGCCGACTCGTTCAGAGAAAAGATTTTTACCTGTAAGATAGATAAGCAGGACAGTCAAGGAAGAGACAACGCACTGAATAAGACGGATACCTAATAGATTGAATTTTAAAGAGTAAAGTATGGTTAGGATGAAAGGATAGAGAGGCGGTCTGAATCCT
>JAAYXZ010000001.1 GCA_012515635.1 Elusimicrobiota bacterium | reverse complement strand
TCTGGAGATAGAAAAACTACAGGTTCCGGGCAAAGGGGTAAGCACTGATATTGTTGAGGCAAGCGCAAAAGCATATATTGACGCCCTTAACCGTTATCTCATAAGAAAAGACACTATAAAAACAAAGTATAAGGGGGCGTAAACTTACCTTATATCATCTGGTAGAAAAAAATGAAAGGTTAGAAAAATGACTATTACAGAAAAAATTATTGCTAAACATTCGGGTAAAGACAAGGTTAGTCCCGGTGAATTCGTTGAAAGTAATGTTGACCTTGTTCTTGCAAACGATATAACGGGTCCATTGTCTATAAATGAGTTTGAAAAAGCGGGGGCAACAAAAGTGTTTGACCCTGATAAAATTGTCCTTGTCCCCGACCATTTCACTCCTTGTAAAGACATACAAAGCGCAGAACTTGTTAAAAGATTAAGGGGATTTGCAAAAAAATACAAGGTAAGATTTTACGAAATAGGCAAAGTGGGAATAGAGCATGCGCTGCTTCCAGAAGAAGGGCTGACAAGACCGGGTGATTTTATTATCGGGGCTGACAGCCATACTTGCACATATGGAGCGGTAGGAGCATTCTCTACAGGTATGGGAAGCACAGATATCGCATCAGCAATGATAACAGGGAAGGTCTGGCTCAAAGTGCCTCCATCAATAAAATTTGTCTATACAGGAAAACGGAATAAATATGTAGGAGGGAAAGACCTCATACTTTATACCATCGGCAAGATAGGGGTGGACGGAGCAAATTATAAATCTATGGAGTTCACCGGAGATACAATACAAAATCTTTCTATGGATAACAGGTTCACTATGTGTAATATGGCTATAGAGGCAGGCGCAAAGAACGGAATAATAGAACCGGATGAAATAACCGCCCTATATTTAGAGGAGGTTGGAGTTACATCTGACTTGACGCTAAAAAGTGATGAGGATGCTGTCTATGAAAGCGTAATAGAGATAGATGTCTCTAAAATTATGCCGCAGGTAGCCGCTCCCCATCTGCCCTCCAACTCTAAAAATGTTGATGAATTTAGTGATGTCAAAATAGACCAGGCGGTTATCGGGTCATGCACCAACGGAAGAATATCTGACTTAAGGCGGGCTGCGTCTATTTTGAACGGACAAACAATCCATCATGAGGTTAGATGCATAATTATTCCCGCAACACAAAAGATATATCAACAGGCCGTAAAAGAAGGGTTGGTAGATGTCTTTATCTCTGCAGGATGTGTGATAAGTCCGCCGACCTGCGGTCCATGTTTAGGCGGTCATATGGGCGTTCTCGGAGAAGGGGAAGTCTCCATAGCAACAACAAACCGAAATTTTATCGGCAGAATGGGACACCCCAAAAGTTATGTATATCTTGCCAATCCTGAAATAGCAGCGGCAAGCGCGGTGAAAGGAAAAATCATTCACCCTGATAAAATATAACTATCCTGTCCGTTTTACTATTACATAAAAAAGGGGTTGTATTATGATTAAAGGAAAAGCGTGGAAATTCGGAGACAACATTAATACCGATGATATTATTGCAGCAAGATATCTTAACACCATAGATGAAAAACAACTTGCCGCACATTGCATGGAGACAATTATGCCTGGCTTTACTATGAAGGTTAGTAAAGGAGATATCATCGTTGCAGAGACAAACTTCGGATGCGGCTCAAGCAGGGAGCATGCCCCAGTTGCTATTAAAGGTTGCGGAGTTGCGGCAGTAATAGCAAAAGGGTTTGCAAGGATATTTTTAAGAAACTCCATAAATATAGGGTTGCCTGTAATAGAACTTCCTCAGGCAAGCGAGATAAATGAGGGAGACGAACTGGAAGTAGACCTTGAAAACGGAGTAATAAAAAACATTACAAAACAAAAATCTTATACTTTTACAAAATATCCTGAATTTTTACAGGATATAATAAAAAATGGAGGGCTGATAGAATGGGTAAAGATAAAACATATAAAATAGCAGTGATTCCCGGCGATGGCATAGGTCCGGAGATTGTCAATGAAGGACTAAAAGTTATTGAAGCAACCGCTGAAAAATACAATTTTTCTATTGACACTGTTACTTATGACTTCGGAGGGGACAGATATCTGAAAACAGGCGAAGCTCTGCCTGACTCTGCAATCAAAGAACTGAAACAATTTGATGCTATCTATCTCGGCGCCATTGGGCATCCTGAAGTGAAGCCAGGAATATTAGAGAAAGGGATACTTTTAAGAATACGGTTTGAACTGGACCAATATATAAATCTGCGACCTATCAAACTCTATCCGGGTGTGTGGCATCCTCTTAAAAACAAAGGACCTGAAGAGATTGACTATGTGGTAGTAAGAGAAAACACTGAGGGCGTTTATAGCGGAACGGGCGGCGTCTTTAAAAAAGGGACACAGGACGAAATCGCCACGCAACTGGACATAAACACACGAAAAGGCGTTGAAAGGTGTATAAAATATGCATTTCAATACGCAGTAAAACGCAACAAAACAAAGACCTTGACTGTTGTGGATAAAGCAAATGTCCTGACATACTCTGGAGACCTGTGGAGACGAACAGCAAAAGAAATAAATGTAGGTTTTCCAGACATAAAACTAAACTTCGCATTTGTAGATGCCACTTGTATGTGGATGATAAAAAACCCCGAGTGGTTTGATGTCGTTGTAACTAATAATCTGTTCGGCGACATTATTACAGACTTAGCGGCTATGACACAAGGTGGACTCGGAATAGCGGCAGGTGGAAACATCAACCCGGACGGGGTAAGCATGTTTGAACCCATACACGGTTCTGCGCCAAAATACACAGGCAAAAACGTTATATGCCCCATCGCCACTATCTCTGCAGGAGCTATGATGCTTGAAACACTTGGAGAAGAGGCAGCGGCTAAAACAATAGAAAAAGCTATCATAAAAGCAACAGGAGAAGGGCATATCAAGAGCTTGGAAGCAGGCAAGATGGGAATGAGCACCAGTGAAGCGGGGGATTTTCTCGCCAAATTGGTTAAAGAGATATAAGACATAAAAAATAGGGAATAGAGATAAAAGGGTTATCCTTATTTTTATGCCATTTAAGTTTATTGGAGCAACAAAAATTGCTTATGCTCTTATTTCCATCAAATCTAACAGGATTAGATGGACAGAACTTTCTTTTTATTGAGCGTGAAAAGAAGAATAAAAATCTTATCTATCCTCCCCTTTATAAATTTTTGCATATTGAATTAAAAAATGTTACGATAAAAGTTAGATTAATCTAACTTTTTTAATTATTTAGAAAGGATGGTATAAAATATGGGACCTCTTGTAAAATCTTCTCCGGGCAAATATAAGATAGTGCAGATAACAACAGCATGTCAGGCAGCAAAGAAACGGCTTATGATGTTAGGTGTGCTTGTAGGGGACGAGATAGAACTTATCAAGCCGTCTCCCGGTCCTGTTATTATTGAAAAAGGCGGAACAAGAATAGGTTTAGGGCAAGGAATGGCATCCTGCATAATAGTAAACAAAATTACAAAGGAAACAAAATGAAAGAAAAAACCGTTATCCTTACAGGTAATCCGAATACAGGAAAGACCACAATATTCAACGCACTCACCGGACTCCACCAAAAAACAGGCAACTGGCCGGGTGTAACTGTAGAAATCAAGGAAGGCAGTTTCGTATATCAAGATACAAAATTTAAAATGTTAGACCTGCCGGGGACATACTCTCTTACATCCTTTACGGAAGATGAAAAAATCGCAAGAGATATCCTTGTTAAAGAAAAGGCCGATGTTGTAGTGGTTGTAGCCGACGCATCCAATTTAGAAAGAAACCTCTATCTGGTGATGCTCCTCCTTGAACTGGAACAAAACGTGGTTCTGGACCTAAATATGTATGACGTAGCAAGAGATAAAGGTCTGGCAATAGATGTTAATCACTTGGAGACCATTTTAGGAACAAAATGCGTAATAACCATCGGCAGTAAAAGAACAGGGATAGAAGCGCTGAAACAAGCGATATATGATGCATCTGAAGACAAAAAGGAAGTAATCACTAAAATAAATTACGGAGAAGCGGAGGAGCAAATATCTCTTGTTGAAAAAGCACTTGGAGATATCTCCTCGCCTTACCCTATAAGATTTCTTGCTATACGCCTGCTGGAACAGGATGCCGATATAAAGGCGTTCATTAAAACAACCCCTGTCTATCAGAACATAAAAGAAGTTATAGACGCTGTTTATAACTGCTTCCCTGATATAGAGACATATCTTATAGAAAAAAGGTATGGCTTTACACACGGGGTATCAGAAGAATGCACTAAAAGAATGGATATCCTTGAAAACAGAATAAAACTTACCGATAAACTGGACCGTTTTTTTATACATCCTTTTTACGGCACTCTATCTTTTCTCTTCTTCATTTGGGCTACGTTTAATATAGTATTTAATTGGGGCAGTCCTTTTACACATCTGCTTGAAAAATTATTTGCTTTTGCGGCGAAAAACATTACATCGCTTCTCCATTCAATAGATTCCCCTGAATGGATTGCGTCACTTTTAACGGATGGCATCATTGGAGGGGTCGGCTCTGTTTTGATATTTCTTCCGAATATATTTATTCTGTTTTTTGTATTTGCCGCATTGGAAGATTCAGGATATATAGCGCGCGCAGCTTTTGTCACAGACCGCCTTATGCATAAAATCGGATTGCATGGAAAAAGCGCTATACCTATGATACTTGGGTTTGGTTGCAATGTCCCTGCTATAATGGCGACAAGAACCCTTGAGACAAAAAAAGACAGAGTCCTGACTATACTTGCTACACCTTTTATGAGTTGTTCTGCGCGATTACCTGTGTATCTCCTTTTCACAGGGATATTCTTCCAACATAATAGGGGTTCTATACTCTTTTCCTTATACCTCATAGGCACTTTTACAGGACTGCTTACCGCTAAATTATTTAAGAGCGTATTTTTCAAAGAAGAAAGCCCGCCCATTATAATGGAATTGCCGCTTTTCCATGCGCCCGATATAAGAAATATGCTTATCTCTGCATGGGAGCGTTCATACCTGTTTATAAGAAAGGCCGGCGGAATTATATTTTTCGGTGTTATTATCATATGGGTGCTAAGTTATTTCCCTCTCTCTGCCACCTATGCAGGAGAAGATAGTTTTATAGGAATTTTAGGGAGTAAATTAGCTGTATTATTAAAACCTGCGGGTTTCGGATACTGGCAGGCAGCGGTAGCCCTTTTGTTCGGACTTGTTGCAAAAGAACTTGTGGTAGGAACGTTCGGAGCGGTCTTTGGCGGGGAAGCAGGCATTACTGCTGCATTGTCCAGTTTGTTCACTCCGCTATCCGCCTATGCTTTTATGCTGATGACCTTGATTTACATACCATGTATTGCTACTATTGCGGTAATCAAGCAGGAAGCAGGAATAAAATGGGCTATTATCGCAACTATATGGTCTATATTTATAGGATGGGTCGTTGCTGTGCTGTTTTATCAAGGTTTCAAATTATATTAGGAGAACAAAAGTGCTGACATCAACACTTGAGGACTATCTTGAAGCAATTATAATTTTGACTAAGAAAAACAAAAAAGCAAGGATTAAGGATATAGGACAACATCTGAAAGTTAAAAACCCTTCTGTGGTCTCTGCTGTAAGCACTCTTATTGAAAACGGTTATGCGCGCCAAAAAAGATACAGCCATGTTGAACTGACACAAAAAGGCAGGATAGCAGCGGAACAGATTCATCAAAAACATAAAACCATCGCAAAATTCTTAAAAGATATTCTTAAAATAGATGAGCATACAGCAAAAAAAGATGCATGTAAAATAGAGCATATTATTAGCCCGCAGACATATAAAAAAATTCTTCTTGCTTTGGAAGAGACAGAGAGATAATTAAACTACGGTTGTTTAAAACAATCCCATTGTCCTGCCATCTTTATCTATATCTATCTTCGTTCCAGCAGGGATAGTAGGCAGTCCCGGCATTGTCTGCATATCGCCGCATAGAGGATAAACAAAACCGGCGCCCGCAGAGAGACGGACATCCCTTATCGGAAGAGTGAATCCTGTCGGTCTTCCTTTAACCGATGGGATATGAGAAAGAGAGAGATGTGTCTTTGCCATACAAACGGGCAAGTGTCCAAACCCCCATTCAGTATATATTGCTATCTTTTCTTCAGATAAAGGCGCATACTCAACTTTTTCCGCTCCATACATCTTTGTGGCTATCTCCTCTATCTTTTGCTTTATGGACCACTCGTCCGGATAAAGCAACTTAAAATTGTTCTTT
>JAAYXZ010000080.1 GCA_012515635.1 Elusimicrobiota bacterium | reverse complement strand
TTTAGTTACAACTTTGGGAATGATAACTCCTAACAACACTCCGATAAAGCCGCCAAGGGAAGAAAGAATAACAGCTTCCGTTAAAAACTGTTTTATGATGTCCTTTCTTTTTGCGCCAAGCGCCCTCCTGACGCCTATCTCTCTGGTTCTCTCCGTAACAGTGGCAAGCATAATATTCATAATGCCTATACCGCCGACTATAAGAGAAATAGCGGCTATAGAACCTAAAACTATATTAAAAATTTTCGCTGTATGTTCCGCCTGTTTTAATAATTGTAATGGAACAAGGATTTCATAGTCCTGCTGTTTGTGGTTTACCTTCATTATATCTTCAACTATAGCGGCGGTGGTGATAATCTGAGGCGTCTCCTTTACTTTAATAATAAAGCGGTGGTATTTTACCCATGCCACTGCGTTCATTCCCTGCCCTGTTCTTTCTCCTATGGTATATTCGCCATAGTATATTCTCTGAGTTGTTAGAGGCATATACACATCAAAATTGATATCTTCTGCTTCAAAACCCACTCCCGAAGTAATGGATTTCTCTCCTGCTATCCCTATAACGGTAAAATAGTTTGATGCAATCCGCACACTTTTCCCTATAGCATCTTCCAAAGGGAACAATTTGTTTTTTATGGAAGCGCCTATCACTACATACGGCTTCATAAGGTTTATGTCCACCTCATTAAAAAAGCGTCCTTTTGTCACATTAAGATTTATCACATCAAGGTATTCAGGATAAGTCCCCACTATACGCGCAGAGATGCTTTTTTCAAGGTGCCAGACATCCTTATTGTCCTCCCATGTGGTAACTACTTTTTCTATTGACGGAATTGTCTCTATTCTTCTTACATCCAACGGTGTTAATCCATATATCGGAAGCAATATTGTCTGCTGGGACCCTGCCGCAGTTATCGGCTGTACCGCTCTGACTATTATATTGTTGCTTCCGAGGTCTTTAATCTTTTCCCGCGCCTCATAACTTGCCCCCTCGCCTATAGCAAGCATAGCAATTACAGAAGCAACTCCAAAAATAATGCCCAAAGCAGTTAGCAGTGAGCGTAATTTATGGAGATATATGTTCTTCCATCCTGCTCTTACAATCCTGATTATATGGGATATTTTTGCTTTCACAGCTCTCTCATCCGTTCACTATTTCACCATCAAGAATATTTATTGTTGCTTTGCCGTAATCGGCTATGCTGTTATCGTGGGTAACTATCAAAAGTGTTGTCCGCTGTTGTTCGTTCAATGTTTTTAAAAGCCCCATAATCTCTTTACCGGTTTTGGTGTCTAAATTCCCTGTCGGTTCATCCGCAAGTATAAAAGACGGTTTATTTATCAACGCCCGCGCTATTGCAACGCGCTGTTGCTGACCGCCTGAAAGTTCTGTTGGCTTATGTTGTATTCTGTCGCTTAACCCTACAATTTCTGCCATCTCTAATGCGTTCTTTGTTATAATCTGCTCGTCAATTCCCTGATAAAACAGAGGCAGTCCAATATTCTCTATCACTGTAAGATGCGGAATAAGGTTATACGACTGAAAAATGAAACCTATCTTTGTGCTTCTTATCTCTGAGAGTTCGTCATCGCTTAAAGAAGAAACTTCTGTTCCGTCTATATAGTATTTTCCCGATGTTGGCCTGTCCAGACATCCAAGAATGTTTAGAAGAGTGGTCTTACCGCTACCTGAAGGCCCCATAAGGGAGATATGCATCCCTTCTTCTATGGCGATAGATATCTTTTTTAGGACAGGGATTTGAATCTGTCCGAGCAGATAGGTCTTTGTTATCTCTTCCAGTTTGAGAATATAATTTTTATCCATCTATTGAGCCATCCCGTTAGACGGTCTTCCGCGTTGACCGCCATCTCCTCTTCTTTGCCCTGTTGGCGTTTCACCTTCCACAGGTATCCCTGAAGGGGCTACTACAGAAGTTGGTTTATTTTCGGTTGAAGGAGGCGGAGATGTCTCCTGCAACGGAATATTTTGCTGTTGTTTCGATACATTATCTTTAAAGACACCCTTTTCTTCTATGTCTATAGTTCTTACTGCTGAGGTCATACCTGCGCCCGGATTGATAACGACTTTATTCTGTTCCGAAAGTCCTCGTTTGACCTCTACCATTGTATCACTGCTGTCTCCCAATTCAATTGCTTTATCTATTATTCTATTGTTTTCAAAGACAGTGCAGTATGCTTTCTCTCCTTTAAAAAACACAGCATTTACAGGTATGGATAGGACATCTTTAAGTTCTTTGATAAATATCTCAACCTTAGCCGTCATACCGGGTTTAAGAAAATCCGCACTCTTGTCAAGCGCTATAAGAGTAATATAAACATTTACGTCAGGGTTAAGAAACTTCATAGTGGTATCGGGCATAACAGAAATTTTAACCACTTTGCCCATCATTGAAACATCGGGGAATGCATCTATCATTATTTGCGCAGGCATCCCATTTCTTATGTTTTTTATAGATGATTCGTGTATTTTAATCTCCACCCCCATGGTGTTGAAGTCAGGTAGATTCAAAAGTTCCTGATACTGTCTCACGCTTGTGCCCGGCTGAATAGGAGATGCGCTTGCCCAAGGTCTGTTGCTTGAAGCATAGGTGACAAAACCCGCTCTGACCGCTCTTATTGTGCATCGCTCTATCTGTTTTTCCACTTCTTCCATATTATTTTTATTAAGCGTATAGTACGCTCTTTTGCTTCTAAGGTTTGCTTCCGCTTGAATTATCTTTGCTTTGGAAGTATCTATGGCGCGCTCAAGATTAAATTCTGCCACTCTGTAATCGGACAGCAGTTTATCCACCTGTTTTGGGAATTCGTATTTTAAAAACAGGTCATACTCAAGTTGTGTTTTTTCCTGGTTAACCTCTTTCTGTTTCAGGGATAATTTATCCGCTTCAAGTTCACTTTTTGTAACATACCCTTTTTCTTCAAGTTTCTCACTCCATGCCACAGTATCCTTTGCCCGCACTATCTCTTCCATAGATAAATCTATATTGTTTTCAAGGGCCCTTTTTCTGTTAAGCGCTTCACCTCCAAGCGCTTCGCTGTTCACTAAAGACGGGATATCCACCGCTCCTTGTTGTTCTGTTATTCTTTGGACTACAACATCTCCTAAATATTTTTTCAAGTCCATTTCCGCAAATTGGACATTTAGTTCCGCCTGAGAGATATTGCTTTCGTTCTCTTTTTTCAAAATCTCCATTTGCTGTTGTTCTTGTGTATAAGCGGCCAAACTGTTTTCTACCGTAATTTTCAGTTGTTCCAACCTGTCTTCAAGGTCTTTGGAATCAAGTTTTATCAGGACTCTGCCTCTTTGTATGTCATCTTCCGTGATTTGTATGCCTTCATCCACTACTTCAAGAATATTTCTGGTGCCGGGGACCGTATTGACTATATTATGAGATTCCAAAGCGGCAAGATTGCCTCCTTCTATAACAGAGATGGTAAGGTCCTGTCTCTGCGGAGAATATAATACAAGTCCGGTCACTCTTTTTTTTAACAATTGAATTCTTGTCCCCGTTATAAATACTGCAAGCAGTATAATAATAAGATAAAATATTTTATTTGTTACCAGTGCTTTGAGAAATTTCTTCATATATATCCTCCCACATACCATTTTCATCCAACTCAAGTAATTCTGCCGAATACAATAATTTTAGATACGACAGAAAATAGTTTACAACTGCATTTGCTAAATCGTTGTTGGCGCTTAAAGATGATTCTTCTGCGTCCAAAATATCTCTTGTCGTTGCTCTCCCCGCTTGCAATAACAAGTCAGTGCTTTCCACTCTTCTGCGCGCTAACTCTAAACTGTTCTGTTGTGTAAGATAACTCTGGTAATACTCCTGAAGGTTCCTGTATTGTTGGTATACTTCCAGTATAACCGTATCCCTTTTGTTTTCAAAGTCCCGTTGTTTTCTGTTAAGGTCTATCAACGCTTTTTTATAGTAGTTTCTGTCAGGCGTTTTGTTTAAGGGAAGGTCAAACTCAATACCCGCCCTGTAAGAAGGTTCGTTAAATTCTATGTTTGGATAGGAATGGGCATCTGTCTCCCCTGTAACGCGTATTATAAGATTTAGGCTTGGTTTCAGTTTATTAAGGGCGATTTGGAGTCTCCTTTTGGAGTCATCCACTTTGTCATAGGATGTGATAAGGTCCAAGCGTTTTTTTAGCGCATTATCAACATAACTCTTTATTTCAATGTCCGGCTCCATTATTCCTTTTTCCATAACATTTTCAATTACGGCATCCTTTATAAGAATAGTTGATTTTGTTGAAAGACCCAGAAAAACCTTAAAATTATCTACCGCTGAAGTATAGGAGTTTTCAGAGTTTATCCATCGCTGGTATGCTGTATATTCGTTCTGTTTTGCCTGGTCTACCTGAAGAGGGGGAATACGCCCGGCAGATGCAAGCATCTCTATTCGTTCTCTTGTTATTTTTATGCTTTGATAATTATTATAAAAATTCTCTTTTCTCTTTTGAAGAAGAATAATATTTAACAGTTTTTCTGATGTCTCTATAGAAAAATTCTTCTGGTATCTCATAAAATCTCTTATTGCATATATGGTTTCACGTTCCGACTGTATAAGGTCTTCCTGCGCTATCTCGCGTCCTGCGCCTTTCAGTAACGGCTGTAAAATATTAAGGGAGGTTATTGTCCGAAAATCGGTGTCTTTGTCACCCGTAAAATATCTGAGGAAATCTTTTGTTATATCAAACGTAATTTGCGCGCCGGTGGCAAGCCATCTTATTAACTGAAAGTTCGCTTTTCCTGAAACGCTATCTTCTGACCCTTTACTCCCATATATTGCGCCGCCAAGCCCATATCTTGTTCCATAAAGATAACGCTGATAGGTTAGGTCAAGAATGTTCAGATATATATCTTCCTGCCTGGATTTATATGTTCTGTTGTTATTGCCTGCAATGTAAGAAGCGGTCTTAATGTCCACTATTATTGTCTCTGATGATGTCTCATCAGTGAAAGCATCTTCCGGTAGAATATCTACCTTTATCTTTTGCTGTTTTTCTTCAAAAATAACAGCGATTTCCTTGTCAGCAGACCTTTCAAGATAATGAGGAGAGCATCCTGCCAATAATAAGGCGCAAAAGAATATCCCTGCGTTCCTTTTCAGAATCATTGTTCCTCTCTTATGTTTAGTATTTTAGACCGAAATAAGGCAATAAAAGTTTAGTGATACGCCTTATCTGCCACAGAGTTTTTCTTCATATAAAACTTTCAAGACCTATATCTTTTCTATAGTATTTACCTTCAAAATTGATAATATCAACCGCTCTATACACTTTTTGTCTTATCTCTTCAAAGTTATCACCCGTTGCGGCAACAGCGAGAACCCTTCCGCCGGCAGTCAGTATTTTTCCGTCCTCTTTTTTTGTCCCTGAATGGAAAATCACAACATCTGAGGTTTTTGTTTTTTCTATGTTGGTTATCTCCTTGCCTGTTTTATACTCTCCGGGATAGCCGGAAGACGCAAGAATTACGGCTAACGATTTCTTGTTGCTCCACTCGGCACTGCATTTCTTTAGCGATTGTTCTGCTGTCGCCTCCATTATGTCCAACAGATTACTCTCCAGACGAGGCAGTATTACCTGTGTCTCTGGGTCACCAAACCTAACATTATATTCAAGAAGATACGGTCCCTGCCGGGTAAGCATAAGCCCGAAATATAATGCCCCTCTATAATCAATGTTTTCCTTTGCCAAACCGCTCAGTGTAGGAAAAACTATCTCTTGTTGGATGCGGGATTCCAATTTATCGCTAAAGAAGAACGGCGGTGAATAACATCCCATACCCCCTGTATTCGGGCCCTTGTTGTTATCAAAGATTCTTTTGTAGTCCTTTGCGGGCGCCATCGGAATAAAACACATAGTATCTGTGAATATCAGATAGGACATCTCCTGTCCCTGTAGGCAGTCCTCTATAATAACCTTGTTGTTTGTGTCCCCGAATATCTTGTCCGAGTAAATTTTTTGAAGAAAATCTACCGCTTCATTAAAATTGTCTGCCACTAAAACACCCTTCCCTGCCGCAAGACCATCATATTTGACGACGCAAGGAAACGCTCTCTTTTCAAGGACGCCTACTCCATCATTATAGTTATCCACAACCTCAAAATCAGCTGTGGGTATCTTGTTTCTTTTCATAAACTCTTTAGCAAATAGTTTTGATGATTCCAGCATAGCGCCTTTTTTGGAAGGACCGAATATTTTCAGATTCTTTTTTGTGAATTCATCTGTTATCCCCGCTGTCAGATAAACCTCAGGACCGACAACTGTAAATCCAATATTATTTTGTATCGCTATATCCACTATCTGTTCGGGTTTTTCTGCAAACAACGGAATGCATTTTGCTATCTCTGAAATGCCTCCGTTGCCAGGAATGGCAAACAATTCTGCAGTAGGATTATCTTTCTTTATCTTCCACGCAAGAGCATGTTCCCTGCCGCCGCTTCCCACTACCATTATTTTCACGGGACCTCCCTCTATTTAAATAAATAACGCTGTTTTCAATCTCTCTTATTCCCTTATTATTGCTCTTTATATATGAGAATTGAGTTCCGATAAAGGGTTTATAATCTTCTTTTTCTCAGAAATAACAGCATATAACAAGAGATTATTTTATATATTATAAAAGTATTTTAGGATTAAGACAATAACAGTACTGAAAAAATTGTTGTAGAAATGCACGCTTATGGGTACCCATAAATTTTCATATTTTTCAAAGAGGTGCGAGAGATAACAAGCAAAGGCGAAAAGAGCAGGTAATACAAACAGCTCATTATGCAATAAAGCAAATATCAGTGAACTTAAAATTATAGATATATTTATAGAGAATCTCTTTTTAAAGCCGGTATATATTACAGACCTAAAGATTATTTCTTCTGCAAACGGCGCTACAACACAGCTTAAGAAAACCATAATAGACAGAAGAAAGAAGGAGTCCGCCTGTAAATAAAGGTGCATAACCTGTTGGGGTTCAGGGGTAAAACCAACTTTTTTAAAGATATAAAAAGAGAATGTCGCAA
>JAAYXZ010000079.1 GCA_012515635.1 Elusimicrobiota bacterium | reverse complement strand
TCTCGCTCTTGCCAAAGCCGGTAGCAACATCGCCGCAAGAATTGCTATGATGGCGATAACTACCAATAGTTCTATCAGGGTGAACCCTGCTTTTTTTCTCATTCTTTCTCACCTCCTTTACAAAAAACTCTTGTCCGATATCCTTCTTACCAATCGATATACAACCAGTCTTTTCCCATTAGACGCGGCGCTGAAGGGTGTTCATACCATATGTTGTTACCTTCGTCGTCGAACTCATAATACGCGCCTTTGTATGTTGCTTTTGTCCATGTTACATGGCCTCTGACGCGCAGCATGTTCACTCCGTCGGTTCCGTGGTTACACATTGCTGGTCTTAGCCGTCTGTCGTTGTTGTACCCCGCAAATGACTCGTTAGGGTTGCCGTTGTTCGACTTCTTGTCAGCCACGATAACCCAATCTCCGGGTGACGCTTCGTTCATACCCACTCCGTATGCATAGGAACAGTATGATTCTGTCAATACTCCTGGTTTAGTCGGATGAACTTGCTGTGTTCCGCTCGGACAGAGGAAGACCTTCGGAGAGTTGATATACTCCGGTCCTCTCAACACCCCGTCAGCGTTTCTCTGGAAACCTGTAAGCAGGTTAAAAGAGGCCATCGGGGATATTTCAAGAGTATTGGCCATGCCCATGTCAAAAGACACGACGTTGCCATGGTCCGCATCATTCCACGGGTCTACGTGCAGAGGGAACCATTCGGCGTTATCTTGCGCGTACATATGCAACGCCAGCCCGATTTGTTTCAGGTTGGATGCGCACACGCCTCTTCTCGCCTGTTCTCTCGCTTTTGCCAGTGCCGGCAACAATAGCGCCGCTAATATCGCGATAATCGCGATAACCACTAACAACTCTATCAACGTAAATCCTTTCTTTCTCATATTTTCTCACCTCCTTTCTTTGTGTTGTCACGGCGGAAAACAGATGCTTTCCGCTGTATGTTTCTATTTATATCATACATCTTTATTTTTGTCAAGTCCTTTATCAAAACGAGGGGATAGGGGAGATTTTTATCGGGGTGTCAGGCGAACAGGGGTTCTTGACAAAACCTGTCGCTCTCCTGTATCATTAAACTATATGGAAAAGATAAGGAAGCCCGCGGTAGCAGGGTATTTTTATCCGTCAGAGAAGGGCGCTCTGTTAAGGGCATTGGAAGGTTTTATAGACGGGTTGGCGGAGCCATCGCAGGCAAGCGCCATAATAGCGCCCCATGCGGGATATCTCTATTCAGGGGGTGTTGCAGGCGCGGTCTTCAGCAGGGTGGTTATCCCTGATACTGTTGTTCTGATAGGACCGAACCATACAGGATACGGAGAGCCGTATGCTGTGGACGGGCATAGTTTGTGGTTCACGCCTCTGGGAGAGGCGGAGGTGGACACAGTATTGGCAGATGCTCTTGTTAAAAAGAGCAGGTATCTTGAAAGAGATGCCGTTGCTCATGCCCGCGAACATTCATTAGAGGTTCAGGTTCCTTTTATCCAGTTTCTCAATAAAGATGCGAAGATTGTGCCTATAACCCTATCCGGTTATCTGGATGACCCTGCGTGGCAGGATATAGGAGAGGCGCTGGCGGAGGCGCTAACGGAGACAAAAGGGGCGGAAAGACCGCTTATTGTGGCGAGTTCGGATTTGACTCACTATGAAGAGCAGTCCGCAGCGGAAGAGAAAGACCTGTATATCATAGATGCGATTCTGGCTCTTGACGAGAACGGATTGATAGACAGGATAACGGAAAAAGATGTATCCCTCTGCGGATACGGGCCCATTATAACGGCAATGATTGCCGCAAAACTTATGGGAGCGGAGGGAGGGGAACTTGTCAGATACACCACCAGCGGAGAGGCAAGCAGGAACTATGCGAAGGTTGTCGGTTATGCGGGGATAATCCTTAAGTAGGCGTCCTGTCTTCTGCCTTGTTTCAATCAACAGAGTATCGGTATCAGCGAAAATAAAACTCAACAACATCGCCGTCGGAGATAAGCGAGTGTTGCCCCAAGGTCTTTAAAGCGCCGCTGTGTTTTGCCGCCTGCCAGGAACCAATCTCAAAGAGTGTCTTTGCAGGTATCGCCACTGCCTTGATAAAGCCTTTTTCTATGTCCTTGTGTATCCTGCCTGCCGCCTGCTTTGCGGCGCAACCTGCGGGGATAACCCATCCTTGCGCAATCCCCCCTTTTACCGTATAGAAAGTGATATAAGAGAGCGCTTTCAATACAGCGGGAAAGAAGAGGGCATTGTCCGTCTCTTTTTGCATAAGGTACGGGATACCGGCAGGAAAGGCAAAGGACCGGCGGTCTCCTCTTGCATAGAAAAATATCTTTTTTACGGTGAGTAATTGTATTCCGTAAATCGCCGTTTTGTCAGTATCGGGCAGTTCGTTTAAAAGGCGCTCCTCGTCCAATAGGCGAAGAGCCCTTGCTAATATCTCCGCCTGCTGGCTGGTAATAGCGGCGGCGCCTTCTTCCTGTTTTTTCAGCAATGCCTGTATCTTCTCTGTATCGTAAAGGATAAGTTCCATAAGGAGAGATGATGCGTCTTTCTGCGGGTCAGAGACCTCGTCAAAGTTGTTCACGACACACAGAATCATATCCATCTCAAAGAAGACATCAAAAAAGCGCGCGGGGAAACCGCTGGCAGCGGGGAAGCCCTTGAAGTAAAAGATGTCTAATTCGGGATATACCTGTTTCTTTGCTTGATGTATCTCTGCAAGAGTGTCTATGGTTGTGTCTTTATATCTTCCCTTGCCCGTTTTTGGGGCGAAAGGGTCGTAGGTCTCTTCTTTTCGCCCTGTAAGAGCATAAAAAAGAGCGGTCTTGCCGCTACCGGAATAACCGAACAATACAATTTTAGGCATTTGATATCCTCACTGTTATACTCTCTTGTTCAAGGCGTTTGCCTGCAACCTCCTGAAGAGAGTCCGACGGGTTTCTCATAAAAACGGAGAGGGAGCGGGAGAGGACGGCTGATACAAGGTCCGTTACGGAGAACCAGTCGTTGTTCTTGGTTTCGGTATATTCTATCTCCAAGGTGGTGTTATATGCGGGAAAGACAGAGAGGGTTTTCTTTGCATACGGGGTGCTGTGTATCAGTGTGTTCTGAGCGACAAGCAGGCCGTCCAGAACATCAAGTATCTCGTGTAATCTTTGGACAGGGGAGCGGTCTTCCTGCACGGCATAAGCGGTTATCACGGAAAGGTTGAGGGTGACCCGGGTCAGGACAAAGAGAGGGAGAGGGTTCTTAGGGTAGATAGCCAAAGACAGGTTCCCTGCTCCGCGGGTTGCCATAAGTTGAGAGATATTCTCTTTGCTCTCCGCCCTTATAACATTAAAAGGGTTGTTCGGTCCTGCCTGTATGCTGTTCAATAAACGGAGAGGGATATCCAGAGAAAAACCTGTGTTGGCGATGGGGGTTTTAATGGCGTTGTCAGGGAGAGAGAACACTACGCAACCTTCCACGAAAGGGGCTATCTTGTTATACAAAACATCTGCTTCTTCAAGGGTGTCCGCGGGGATGTAAGCCGCTAAAATTTTGTCCAGAGATTCTATGCTGTTGATGAAGATTTCCCCTTTCAGGTGTTTCTCCACAAGGACCTGAGAGATTATGGCGTTCATTGCAAATTCCCGTTTCATTCTCCTTCCTAAATATGCGGATAGTTTGTCGGGGGTGCCGTCAAAACTGCTGAATATGGAGGATATATCGTAAAAAGGAAGTCCTATTCTTGAGTGTTTGAGGCGCCCCTCTTCAAATCCGTAGAGGATAAGTTTTGTATTAACCAGTTCTCTTATCATTGAAGATGTGAGGTCTTGTATCTTTGAAGCAACCACATCCTCCTCAACCTCCGCAACTATAAGTTCTGCGATGTTTTGCGAGACATCCGTCTCCCTTATCAGCGCTTCAATGATAGCGTCTTTGTCCCAGATGCCTATCTTGTCATCGCTTCTCCTGACAGATAAAGACAGGCCTCTTTGGGAAGACTCTTTTTCTGCGAGGGTCTCGGGATGAAAGCCCTCTCTTATCTGTCTTGCCCGCGCGCGCTTCTGGCGGTAGAGGATATATGACTTGGCTGTCCTTGCATGCCCTGTTTTTATCAATATCCGCTCAACGATATCCTGTATCTCTTCAACTGAAGGGATATCCCCCTTATACTCTTTTTCAAGATACATCCTTACAACCTCCGCAAGGTCTTCCGCAAGATACCTGTCCTGTCCGCCAACGCTCTGAGCCGCCTTGAATATGGCATCCGTTATCTTCTGTTTATCAAAAGAGACGATTCTTCCGTCTCTTTTTCTTACCTGTATTATCCTTTTTTCTTTCATTTGTGTTGTTCCCTTAGTTGTTTTTATTATACATCCCTTTACGGCGGACAGGCAATCTATAATTACATTGCTTTGCTTAAAAGGGTGTAGTATAATGCTATCCGCTTTGCCTGTTGTCAGGTTGACAACAAAAAAGGTATCTGGTATTCTTTCAGGTATCAGAGGATATAGCAAAAAAACAATTTACTGCCGGGGTAGCTCACTGGTAGAGCGCAGCCCTGAAAAGGCTGGCGTAGGCAGTCCGATTCTGCCCCCCGGCACCTGTAAACAAGGTTAGAAAAAACCGGATAGGCAGAGATACCGGCAAGGGACCGCTCACATAACAGAAGAAGGTGTTATCTGTCTCCAAAAAAGTGGGGAGCAGGTTATTATGGTATCTGCATTTTTATACTGCTTATTTCAGAAACAATGTATTTTCAGGCATACTTCTTCCAATGCGTGGAAGAAAGAAAATATATCAGGACGCGAAAATAATCTTTATGCCGTTCCATAGATATTCATAGCGGAGGTGTGTGCAAGGTGCAATCATACTACAATCAACTCCTTTCCGAATTGAAGGCGCTTAATCCCGGAACCAGACATGCCATAAACCGCCTGTTGAACAGGGAAAAAACCCGGTTTTTAGAGGAGGCGGTATCCCTCTTAATCCAAATCAACGAAAAAGAGGAGGCGGTTCGTTCCCTCTCTCAAGGAGAGATGAGAGAACTAACCGCCGCTCTTCAAAGACGGATAAAGGACGGGGAGCAGGCGGACGTTTGTCTGGTGGATGCGTTTGCCCTTGTCAGAGAGGCGTCAAGAAGAACACTTAATATGAGGCACTTTGATGTCCAGATACTGGGCGGCATCGTGCTGCACAGGGGGAAAATTGCGGAGATGATGACAGGGGAAGGAAAGACGCTTGTTGCGACACTTCCTCTTTTCCTCAACGCGCTTGACGGCAACGGGTGCCACCTTGTAACCGTCAATGACTACCTTGCAAAGAGAGATACGCAGTGGATGGGCGCAATATACCACTACTTAGGGCTCTCTGTGGGTTGTATCATCTCTTATAAGGACGCAAAAGAGCCGCAGGCCCTCTCCGCTTTTGTCTTTGACCCCGCCTACCTGCCGGCGGATTCCAGATTTTTATATCTGCGGTCTGCGCCGAGGAAGGATGTGTATAACTGCGCTATTACTTATGGAGTGGCGAGTGAGTTCGGGTTTGATTATCTCAGGGATAATATGTCCGTTAACAGGGAGATGCAGGTCCAGAAAAAACTGAACTATGCCATTATTGACGAAGTGGACTCTGTCCTTATAGACGAAGCGCGGACACCCCTTATTATTTCAGGTCCTTCCGGGGAGGCGACACACCTTTATTATGATATAGACCGTATGATACGAAAACTGAACAAGGATGTTGATTTTACTTTGGACGAAGAAGGAGGGGCGGCAACGCTTACTGAGGAGGGAGTGCATAAGTGCGAGAGGTTGCTGGGGGTCCAAAACCTTTATGACGGAGCGCATACTTTGCATGTCCATCTCATACATCAGACGCTGCGGGCGCATAACTTTTTTAACAGGGACAAGGACTACATAGTTAAGGACGGGCAGGTGGTTATCGTGGATGAATTTACAGGCAGGATTATGCCGGGGAGACGGTGGAGCGACGGGTTGCATCAGGCGATAGAGGCAAAGGAAGGGGTGCGGATTGAGAGCGAAAACCAAACCCTTGCGACTATCTCCTTTCAGAATTATTTTAAACTCTACAATAAAATTGCGGGGATGACAGGCACAGCCCTTACGGAAGCGGTGGAATTCAAGGAGATATACAAAACGGATGTTATGGTGCTGCCGCCGAACAAAAAACTGAGCAGAATAGAGTATGACGACGAGATTTATAAGACAGAGAAGGAGAAGTTTGATAAAACCGTCTCGGAGATAATGGAGACGCACAATGCGGGGAGGCCTGTCCTTGTCGGCACTATCTCCATAGAAAAGGCGGAGAAACTAAGCAGGATGCTTACGCATAAAGGCATTCCTCATAAGGTGCTGCACGGTAAAAACCACGAGGCAGAGGCGGCAATAATAGCGCAGGCGGGCAAACCGAAAGCGGTAACCATTGCAACGCAGATGGCAGGCAGAGGGGTGGATATTATTCTTGGAGGCAACCCTGAAATCCTGGCAAGAGAGGAGACCATACGGGTGATTTGGTCAAGAAAAAGGGATTCGGGCAAAGACGCCGCGGAGCAGACAGAGTTTACGGAAGTGCTGGCAGAGATAGAGGATAACTATAAGGGGAGACAGGCGGAGATAAACCAGAGATATGCCCCTATTCTGGAAAAAGCGAGGGAGGCGCTGAACGAAAAAGAGGAGATTTTCTTCCTGCGCGATAACGAGGCAAGGGCAATGTTAGAGGAGAGGATATTCAGCGCTAAAGGAGAGGAGACATACCAAAGATATAAAAGCCGCCTGATGCGATACAAGGAGATTTATGATGACGCAAACGAACAACTTATCTCAGCGCAGAAGACACTGGGGGATAAGCAAGAGACCGCATTAAAGGACATAAAAGAGGCGAGAGGGAAGGCATACAGGGAATATTTGAACTGTAAAAATTCCCTGAAAAACAGGATGGATATTGTCCTTGATGAAGATATTGAGGAGGAGAGAAACAAACTAACAGAGGCGCTGAACAATCCTGAGGCAGGGACAGACGAAGGGATAAAGAATATCTCTGTATTGCTTGCAGGATACAGGGACAAAATTGTAAATTTTCTCGGAATTATTTCGGACTGCTTCTCTGAGTATCTGCCGCCCAATGCCCCGTCCCTTAAAAAAATGGGGAGATACCTTGATTTCCTCAATAAAACCCTTAATTCAACAGGACAAATGGCGGCAAAGGACATTATTAAAGAGATAAAGGATAAGGAGGGGCAGTTTTATTCTAACTATGCGGAGGGGAGACAAGAGGCGGAGAACCTTGTGCTGACAGGGTTGTCAGGGGCAGATTATACATCCGCGGAAAAAGAGTATAAAGAGGCGTTGCGGGAGCATGACAGGGAGCAAGCCAAGCAGAGCGAGGAACTTACAAAAGCGAGGGAAGAATACGAGGAGAATAAAAGCAGGCATGAGGAGGACTGGCAAAAGGCAAGAGAAGAACTGGAGAAAGCGCCTGAAGAATTTCAAGGGGTATATGAGGACCTGCTGAAAAAATATCAAACGCCGTGGATAGAGGATAACCAAAAGGTTATAGATATGGGGGGGCTACATGTGATTGGCACCGAAAGGTATGAAGCGCGGAGAATAGACAACCAGTTGAAAGGGAGAGCGGGAAGACAAGGGGACCCCGGCTCGTCAAGGTTTTACCTCTCCCTTGATGATGACCTTTTGAGAATCTTCGGTTCAGAGAGAATGCTCTCTGTTATGAAATACTTGCCCGAAGGGGAGCCAATAGCGCATCCCCTTATAAATAAAATGCTGGTCAATGCCCAGAAAAAAGTGGAGGCGCGCAATTTTGAGATAAGGAAGCAACTCCTTGAATTTGACGATGTGCTGAATGAACAGAGAATGGTTGTTTATACATTAAGGCAGGATATACTGGACGGGAAAAACCTTGATGTTTATGTGGAGGATTTTATTAAGGAGGTTCTCCGGGCAGCGATAGACGAGTATATGGATATAAAACTCAAACCCCTCAACTGGGAGATGGATAATTTTAACGCTTTTATGCAGAGCACATTTGGTATCAACCCTGAACTCGCTTCCCCTGAAGACATAACAAGCCCTGTGTTTTGGAGAGAGACGCTTGAAGAAGAACTGATAAACAGAATAAAGGACTTCTATAATGAAAAGAGAGAGGAGGCAGGGCCTTATCTTGCAGAGATACAGAAAATCATTATGTTGCAGGTGATAGATAACCGATGGAAATCGCAATTACGGGTGATAGACGAGTTGCGGGAAGGGATTGGGCTGAGGTCTTATGCGCAGAGGGACCCTCTCCTTGCTTATAAACATGAGGGGTATCAGGCGTTTCAGGAGATGCTTTATATGATAAAAAAAGAGATTCTTGCCCATCTGTTCAGGGTGAAAATATCCGAGACGCCTGCGCAGAAAAGGGCGGAATATCCAACGAATGTATCTTACAGCCATAAGACGCTTCAGCAGTTTGACGCAAATCAACAACAAGCGGAGAGAGGAGCGCCTGCTCCGGCAGAACAGAGAGAGATAAGAGCAACGCTCTCTACTCCCTCTTCGTCAGAAAAAAAAGTGGGAAGGAATGAACCGTGTCCTTGCGGAAGCGGTAAAAAATATAAAAAATGTTGTGGGAAAAGTGTGTAAAAGTGGTGGATAAGTTATGGATAAGTTAAGAAATGATGGGGATATTTTGTGGAAAGCGGTGATGGAGCAGGTAGAGGAGCGATTAAACAATGCCAGGGCTTATGAGATATGGCTCAAACCCGTGAAAATGAGAGAGATTAACGGAAGAACTGTCCAGTTAGAGATACCGGGAATGACCTTTGAGAAAGGGTTCACGCCATATATTGATATAATAAAGGAGGCGTTTAGAAAAACAGCGGGATGGTTGCCTGAGATAAAGATATACTATACAGGAGTAGATAATAGGGGATATAAAGCGCCGCCGGTTGCAGGAGAGGACGAACTGCCGTTAAATACAGAGTATATCTTTGATAATTTTGTCGTGGGTCCCAAGAACCAGTTGGCGCATGCCGCAACTCAAGCGGCAGCGCAATCCCCCGGGATTGCTTACAACCCGCTTTTTCTGTATGGCGGGTTCGGGTTGGGAAAGACACATCTGATGCAGTCCATTGTCCACTTTGTCAAGGAGCGCGGGGAACAGAAAATTCTTTATCTGCCCGCTGATGTGTATCTCACGGAGTTCATTCAGAGCATCAAGAATAAAACAGGGCATCTTTTTAGGCAAAAATTCAGGAAACTTGACTTCCTTTTGATAGACGATATCCACTTCATTGCAGGGAAGGAGAGCACACAGGAAGAGTTTTTCCATACCTTTAATTTCTTATATGACCAGAGGAAACAGATTATTCTCTCAAGCGATAAACCGCCAAAAGAGATTTCGTTTCTGGAAAAACGGCTTATATCAAGGTTTGAATGGGGGTTGCTGGTTGAGGTTCTGCCCCCTGATTTTGAGACAAGGGTAGCGATACTGAAAAAAAAGTGTGATATAAAAAAGATTGTCTTGAAGGATGATATAATTGATTTTATTGCGGATAATGTAAAGGATAATGTAAGGATTTTGGAGGGAGTGTTGAATAGAATATTCGCGCTTTCAACGCTTTTAAATCAAGAGATAGATAAGAAGGTAGTTGAAGAAATAGTTGATGGAGAGTATTATAAAAAGAGGGTAATAATAACATTGGAAAATGTCATGAGCGCTGTCTGTGAATATTTTAAGATACCCGAGGAAGACATAATTAAGAGAACGAGGGTAAAAAACATATTGGTGCCGCGACAAATAGCGATGTTCTTGGGTAGGGAGATGACCAATAATTCCCTGCATTCCATTGCAATGAAATTTGGCGGGAAAGACCATACAACGGTCTTATATGCGTGTAAAAAGATATACGGGTTGTATAACAACGACCAATATATAAAAGGTGTGATTGATGAGATAAGGAGCCGGCTTGAGAGATAATGGTTTTACACATCTTTTCCAATATGTAAGTTGTTATGAAATATGAAGTTAAAGAAATTACACACTAAAAAACACTCTATTAAAACTACAGGAGGAATAAATATGGAAATAATAGTAAAAAGCAGTGCGCTGAAAAAAGAGTGTGAGAAAATTGAAGATGTGTTGCCTGTAAAACCATCGCTTATGATAACAGGAGGGATTCTTTTTGATGTGAAAGAGATAGGTTTCTCTCTTACTGCTACGGATTTAGAGAATACGATTAAACTGCATATTGAATGTGAGAAGATTAAAAAAGGGAGCGCTGTGATAAACGGGAAAAAATTTATATCGCTTATAAAACAACTCCCTGACAGCGATATCAGAATAACAAAAAAGGATAACTCTGTAGAGGTGTTGTGCGGAGAGTCAAAGTATATGTTTCCATCCATGGATGAGGATGAGTTTCCGAAATTACAGAAATTTACAGGGGATATTACCATAGCATTAGAGAGCAATATCTTGAGGGAAGGAATCAATAAGGTAAGGTTTTGTATTGACGCTGAAGAGCCGCGCCCTTATTTCAGGGGAGGTCTGCTGGATATCAAAGAGGATAAGGTTAATATTGTTGGGACAGATACTAAGCGGTTAGCGTTATTCACTATTAAAACAGACCAGAAGCAGAGCCGTTCATATAAGTGTCTTCTGCCGTATAAACTGATGGGCATAATCACATCCTTGAGTAATGATAATAGCCAACCTATTGAAATCAGTATAGGTAAAAACCAGATAAGTTTTAATTTCCAGACAACTTATCTTCTCTCACAACTTCTGTCGGGGAGTGAGGATTTTCCTGATTACACAAAGGTTATTCCCGAAGAGAAACAGTTGAAGATATTACATATTGACAGAGAAATGTTTCTTACTGTGCTTAAAAGGATATCGTTATTTACATCCGACAGGTATAATAAGGCAAGGTTGAGTATTGGCAAGAATACCCTGATAATGTCTGTGGTGAACCCTGATGTCGGGGAAGCGAATGAAAAAATAGAGATAGAGTATAACGAAGATAAAGAACAGAATCTTGCGTTTCCGCCGAATTATCTGATAGATTTTTTGGCTAAATCGGAGGATAGTAAACTTGTGTTGGGGTTCAGTAATGAAAAAAGCCCTGTTTTATTGAAGGGAGAGAAGACAGAGGGGTATCTCTATGTGGCTATGCCGTTAAAATTAGAATGATATGGATAGCATAAGCGATATAATCGGGAAGATTATCCGAAACAAAGGGCGGGCAGGCAAGACAAGATGCATAGATGATATTGAAGCGGTATGGTATAAAGCGGTGGCTGGGAATGTTGCGGAGCATAGTTATGTTGTGAGGGTGTATGATAATATGCTGACAGTCAGAGTGGATAGCAGGTGTTATCTTACAGAGATAAAAAGGAAGGAGCAGGAGATATTGGCTGTTATGCGGGAGTATGGATGGGGAAGGATAAAAAAAATTAATTGCAGAATAGGGTAGCAAGTAATAGGCGTGGGGCGGGAGAGTTTTTTTATTATATATTAGAAACAATAGACAAGGAGGGAGTATGTTCAAGGGTTCTATAGTAGCGATTGTAACTCCCATGCAAAATGATAAGATTGACTATGAGGCGTTTGCAAACCTGATAGAGTTTCAGATACAGAACAAAACAGCGGGTATAGTGGTGTGCGGATGCACCGGCGAGCCCGCTACCCTTACAATGGAAGAACACAAAGCCATTGTGAAATATGCGATAGATGTTGTAAAGGGCAGATGTTTTGTGATAGCGGGGACGGGCTCCAACAATACAAAGGAGGCTATAGAACTGACCGAAGAGGCGGAACAAGCAGGGGCGGATGGCGCTCTGGTGATTACGCCGTATTACAATAAACCGATGCCGCAAGGGCTTTACCTGCACTATAAAAAGATTGCAGAGAGTGTTGCGTTGCCGGTGATTATATATAATGTGCCTTCAAGGACAGGGGTGTCAATACTGCCTGAGACGGTGTATGAACTCTCCAAAATAGAGAACATTGTGGGGATAAAAGAGGCGAGCGGGAGTTTGGACCAGGTAAGCAATATCATACGGTTGTGTAGACAGGATTTCCATATGTTGTCGGGAGACGACTCGCTTACATTGCCTATTATGGCGGTGGGCGGACAAGGTGTAATCTCTGTTGCGGCGAATATAGTTCCTTTGCAGGTCTCAGAGATGGTGGCATCGGCGCTCAGCGGCGATTGGGAGAATGCGCGGCGATTACATATAGAACTTTTGCCGATATTTAAAGGGCTTTTTATTGAGACCAATCCCATACCCGTTAAGGCGGCGCTTGGGCTGATGGGGAAGATAAGTCCGGAGTGGCGGCTTCCTCTGACTCCTCCTTCGGACAGGAGTTTAGCGAAACTTAAAGAGATTCTTATACAAGGCAAGGTGCTCTAATGAGATTCAGAAAAAGGCGATACATAAAAATTGAGCCGAAAGAGAAGATAGAGATAAAGAAAGATAATTGGTTTAAATGTGAACAATGCGGTAAGTTGTTGTATAAGAAAAAATGGCAGGAGAACCTGAAGGTATGTCCGCATTGCGGCAAGTATGGAAGAATGAGCGCAATGGAGCGGATTAATATGCTTGCGGATACAGATTCGTTCAAGGAGTTGTGGGGGGATATGGTGTCAGGAGACCCTTTGAATTTTATGGGGGTTAAGGGATATAAGGAGAAGTTGGCAGAGGAGATGCAGAAGACAGGGTGTAAAGAAGCAATTATCACGGGGGAGTGTAAGATAGGGGGTGTTCCCTGCGTGGTGGCAGCGATAGATGCGAACTTTATTATGGGCAGTATGGGCTCTGTGGTCGGAGAGAAGTTTACGCGCGCAGTGGAGTATGTTCTGGAGAAAAAATATCCGTTTATTTCTGTATCGGGCGGAGGCGGAGGAGCAAGGATGTATGAAGGGGCGATATCTCTGATGCAGATGGCAAAGACGGCGGCAGTGACAGGCAAATTGAAACAAGCGGGGGTCTTGTATGTGTCGGTGCTTACAGACCCTACTATGGGCGGAATAGCGGCAAGTTTTGCGTTTTTAGGGGATATTATTCTTGCTGAACCGGGAGCGCTGATTGGTTTTGCGGGACCCCGCGTTATAGAGCAGACGATAAGACAGAAACTGCCTTCTGATTTTCAGAGGACAGAGTTTCTTTTTGAGCACGGGATGATAGATATAATCTCCAAAAGGGCGGAACTTAAAGACAATATAAGTAAAATCCTCAAAATACTCTATACATAACGGGTAAAAAGGCAACAGGCAAAAAGGCGCCTATAAATGAACATCCTACCTGAAATACAATTCTTGGAATCGCTTATGGATTTTGGGATAAAGTTGGGGTTGGAAAAGACCCGATATATCCTTGAGCAATTAGGCAACCCGCATCTTAAATATCCGTCAGTTCTTGTCGCAGGGACCAATGGAAAAGGCTCTGTTGCAAGAGCTCTGGCAAATATCCTTACGGTATCGGGCTATAAGACAGGGCTATATACAAGTCCTCATCTGGTATCTGTAGAAGAGCGGATACAGATAGACGGAGAGAAGATACCAAAAGCGGCCTTTGCCGAAGAGGTGCGAAGATTGCGGCAGGTTCTCTTCGAAGAGCCGTATCAGGTGTATCCCACATTTTTTGAAGCGCTTACAGCAATTGCTTTTTCCTATTTTGCAAAAGAGAGGATAGAGATACTTGTATGCGAGGTGGGGATGGGCGGGCGGTTTGATGCTACAAATGTTCTGCCGTCAGTGTTGGCGGTGATAACGCGGATAGGGAAGGACCATACGCAGTATTTGGGCAACACCTATGAGGAGATAGCGAATGAAAAGGCGGGGATTATCAAGGAGGGGGCGGCGGTGGTCTCTGCCAAACAGCCAAGCGGCGCTATGGGGGTTTTGTTGAGGAAGGCGAAAGAGAGAAAGGCTGACCTATATTATGAGGGGAAACATTTTCGTTCAAGGGGGGTTTCGCGGTCTATTGAAGGGCAGATATTTAGTTTTTTCGGGCAAGAGAATATATTGAGGGAGATAAAAACGCCGCTTCAGGGAAGGCACCAGATAAAGAATATGTCTATGGTTGCGCAGTCGGCGATACTGTTGAAGCAACAGGGGTTTAAGATTCCGTCGGAGGCGGTTTATGAGGGGATAGAGACAACAGTATGGCCCTGCAGGTTTCAGATATTGAGGAGAGAGCCGTATATTATCTTGGACGGAGCGCATAATCCTGATGGTGTTAAGGCGTTGTTAAAGACTCTTACAGAGTGTTTTCCCGGCATAGGGTTCTCTTTTTTGATGGGAGCGCTGAAAGACAAGGATTGGAAAAAGATGCTTGCCTTGGTGCTTGACAACGAAAGAGCGGAAGAGATTGTCTTTACCGTACCGGGAAACACAAGGGCGATATCGCCTGATGTGTTAGCAGGGTATGTGTCAGGGAAAAAGAGAGGAATGAAAGTTAAGGTTATCAAAGAACAGGCACAGGCAATAAGGTATATAAAAGAGACGGGGAAAAACTGGTGTATCTGCGGTTCTCTTTATCTCTGCGGCGATATAATGAGGAGTAAAGGGTTCCGTAACCTGTTATGAGTTGCTGTGAAAAGTAAATTGGTTGACGGAGAGCAGGGTTAAGAGATATAATAAAAAAATGGGACTTTTAATAAAAAACGGATACCTTATAGACCCCGCCACAAATAAAGAAGGGGTCTTTGATATACTGATTGAAAAAGGGAAGGTCTGCCGTATTGCAAAAAACATCAGGACCAAGGGAACATTGATAGACGCAAAAGGTATGCTGGTATTCCCAGGTCTTATAGATATGCATTGTCATCTCAGAGAGCCGGGCGGGGAAGATAAAGAGACGATTCTCTCCGGCAGTTTGTCCGCTGTATCAGGAGGGTTTACCACAATATGCTGTATGCCTAACACTAATCCGCCGATTGACAACAAGGTTACCGTAAGGTTTGTCATTAACCGGGGGGAAGAATCGGAGTGCGAGGTGTTGCCGATAGGGGCTATAACCAAAGGAAGAGAAGGAAAAGACCTTGCCCCTTACGGAGAGATGGTGGAAGAGGGAGCGGTTGCTTTCTCTGATGACGGCGATTGCGTGATGGATTCTCTTGTGATGAGACGCGCTTTGGAGTATACCAAACTTTATAACAAACCCGTGATTTCCCATTCGGAGGATAAAAATCAATTGAAAAACGGGGTGATGAATGAAGGGGTGGTATCGGCAAAGATGGGGCTGGTCGGGATACCTTCTGAAGCGGAGATAATAATGGCTTACAGGGATATATCTCTTGCGCGGAGGACGGGAGGGAGGTTGCATCTTGCTCATCTTTCTACGGCGGAATCGGTGGAGATGGTGAGAGCGGCAAAAAAACAGATGGACAATCTTACCTGTGAGGTGACGATACATCATCTGTGTTTAACGGAAGACGATGTGAAGGACTATAATCCTAATTGCAAGGTAAGCCCGCCCTTAAGGACAGGGAGAGATGTTGCCGCCCTGATTAAAGGGTTGAAAGAGGGGGTTATTGACTGCATAGTGACAGACCACGCTCCGCATACAGAGGAGAGGAAAAGGTCGGGTTTTGAGAATGCCCCTTTCGGGATGATTGGTTTTGAGACGGCGATATCTTTGGCGATGGAGTTGCGAAACGAGGGGCTTTCGTTAATGGGTATTCTGTCTTGTTTTACCGTTGGTCCCGCAAGGGTTCTCGGTATTGACAGAGGTTGTATCAAGGAAGGAAAATATGCGGATATGGTTATCTTTGACCCTGAACGAGAATGGGTGTACAGGAGAGAGGATATACGCTCTAAAAGCGTCAACTCTCCCTTTATAGGCAGGGAGATGACAGGCAGGGTTATTAAGACCATTCGCAGGGGCAAGGTTGTCTTTGATTTGAATTTGAAGGGATAAAAATGGTTACGGAAAAGATTAAAGAGATAAAAGAAGCGGAAGAAAAAGCAGATAGGATATTGAAGGACGCTGAAAGCAAAGCGTCTTTTATTAAAGGGTCTTTGTCAGAGAAGGGGCAGAGATTTGACAAGGAGAAAGATTCTTTGGTAAAAGAGCAAAGCGGCGAGTATAGGGAAGTGGTTGAACGGGAAAAAGAGAGAGAGATACAGAAGTTGACAGAGCGCTATACAATAAAAAAAGAGAACACTGTTCAAGAGTTCCGGAAAAAAAACAAGGCAGTGGTTGAATCTGTTTGGGAGTATATAAAAAAAGAAGTGTTTACGGAGTGAGCACTTTGTTCCTGCCCAACTCTTTGGCTTTATACATGGCTAAATCCGCTTGTTTTACCAGTTCTTCTTTGGTCTCTCCATCTTCAGGGTAGGTGGAGACCCCCATACTTATTGTGAGGTTGCCGTCGGGTTGCGCCTCTTCGTTAGGAAACTTGAAGGCCTTTATGTGTTCCCTTATTGTTTCACAGATATGGACAGCGTTTTCTTTGCATGTGTCAGGGAACAGGAGTATAAACTCTTCTCCGCCATAGCGCGCAACAATATCTGAACCTTTAACAGACCTTTTCATTATCTCCGCTATTTTCTGTAAGGCATAATCGCCTGCAGGGTGTCCATTACAATCATTATAGCACTTGAAGTAGTCAATATCCGCCATACATACAGAGATATTTTTTCCTTTTTTTGAATCCCTTAAGGTTGCATCAAAGATGGTCTCAAATTGCCGCCGGTTATACACACTGGTAAGAGCATCCGTTATGGATAGCACTTTGGTTTTTTCAAACAGGGTTGTGTTCTCAACAAGCAGAGATGTGGGGCCTGTTACCATTCGGAGAAGTTTCAGGTTCTTTAGCGTAAAGACCCTGTTGTCAAATGAAAAGACGCCTAATACCCCCGTTATTTTGCTTTGGTAGTGCAAGGTGGTCATTATAAAGGAAGATACACCCTGTTGGGCAAGGTATTTGTATTCAGAGAAAGAGGATGTGTTGTTGACAAGAACAGGGCGCGGCTTGAGGATTAAACCGCCTAATATCTCTTCAGGAATATCCACATTTTTGCCTAATACGCATTTTTTGAAAGATTCGCCGATTAGTTGTAAAACAACGGTATCCTCTTTAAAAGTGTTTTTTACCGATTCTGCGATTTTCTCCAAAACATCGCTAAGGGATGCCTCTTCGTTGAAGGCGTCCAAGATATCGGAGAGTGTCTGTAAAAGGACAACCTCTGTCTCTGTGTCCATAATGTGGAGTTCCAGCCGCTCGTTGTTTCTTTTGAGGGTTTGTATGCGGTCTTTTGTGATGAATGCGTAGATAATTTCGGAGATAATCAACAGAGCGATGATTATTGTGAGGGAGTTGAAATAAAAGACAGCGGACATCATCCGGTCTAAGAACATAAAAAAATTGAGAGTAGCAACATAGAGAATTATTGCAAAGAACAACAGATTCCGCAATATTGTCATTTTTTTATTGTTTTACGAATGAATCGCTTCCTTTGCTTTTGCTGCAATATCGGCAAAAGCGTTAGGGTTATTAAATGCAATATCTGCCAATGATTTTCTGTTGAGTTGTACGTCTGCTTTTTTTATGCCGGAGATAAACTGACTATAAGAGATATCATTGTTTTTACAGGCGGCAGCAATCCTTGTAATCCATAGAGCCCTAAAGGTTCGTTTTTTGGCTCGTCTGTCCCTGTAAGCGTAAGTAAGCCCTTTCTCTGAGAACTCTCGCGCCTTTCTGTAAAGTTTGGAGCGTCCTTGTCTGTATCCTTTTGCCCGGTTCAGGACTTTCTTTCTTCTTTGTCTTGAAGCGGGAGCGTTTGTTGCGCGTGGCATTGTCTTTCTCCTTATCTGTATGGTAGAAGCCGCTTTATTGCTTTGCTGTCCCCTTTGTTTTTAAGGACAGAAAGTTTTTTGATTCTTCTTTTTCTTTTGCTGCTTTTATGCGAGAGCAGGTGTTGTCCTCCCGCTCCGTAGTGCATTACTTTACCGGTTGCTGTGATTTTGAATCTCTTGGCGACTGCTTTTTTTGTTTTTAGTTTTGGCATTTTTTCTTCCTTTTTCAAACAGGGATAAATATTACATTCAGTCGGGGTCCTTCTAATTTAGGCGACCTCTCTGCCTTACCCATGTCTGCTATTTCCTTAGTTAGCCGTTCCAACAGGTTATAACCCCGTTCTTTATGTATTATTTCTCTGCCTTTGTAAAAAATAGTTACTTTTACCCGATGACCTTCTTTTAAAAAGTCCTCTACATGCTGTCTCTTGAATTGGTAGTCGTGTTCACTGGTCTCGGGAGTGAACCGTATCTCTTTTGTTTGAGACCCTTTCTGCTTCTTTTTTATCTCCCTTTCTTTCTTTTTCTGTTCGTAGAGGAACCTATTCAAGTCCATTATCCTGCAGACGGGCGGTGATGCGTTAGGGACTATCTCTACCAAATCCAATTCCCTATCCCTTGCTTTTTGAAGGGCTTCTTTTCTGTCTACAACCCCTAATTGCTGACCATCGCTATCTATCAAACGAACCTGAGGTGCCTGTATTTGAAAGTTAAACCTGAACTTTTTTCTACTGTCAGGATACCTTCGTACATTCGGGTATGCGATACTTCCTCCTTTTTCTGTCTTATATTATACAGAAAAATTTTTTGTTTGTCTATATCTTAGAAGTTTTTAGTTTTTGAATGATGTCTTCCGCAGTGAATGTTCCAATCATTCCTTCGCCGTGTTTTCTTAATGCTGCGGTGTTGTTCTCCTCTTCTTTATCGCCGACGATAATCATATAAGGAACTTTTTCGTCTTCGGCGTCTCTTATCTTTCTGTTGATTTTTTCTCCCCTTTTGTCTATCTGTGTCCGAAAGTGTTGTTCAAAGATATTCAAGACGGTCTCCGCATAAGCAAGATGTTTGTCGCTTATGGGGAGTATCCGTATTTGTTCGGGGGCAAGCCAGAAAGGGAAATTGCCCTTGTAGTGTTCTATGAGCACTCCAAAAAATCTTTCTATGGAACCGAGTATTGCGCGGTGTATCAATATGGGTGTTTTGAATGACCCGTCTGTATCGGTGTATTTCAAGTCAAAGCGTTCGGGGATATTGAAGTCTACCTGTATGGTGGAGCATTGCCACTCTCTATTGAGGCAGTCCTTGATTTTGATGTCTATTTTCGGTCCGTAAAAGACACCTTCTCCAGGGTCTTCCTCGTAAGCCATTCCCGTTTTTTTCAGGGCGTTACCTAATGCTGTTGTTGCTTTTTCCCAACTGTCAGGGCTTCCGACAAATTTTTCGGGCATGGTGGAGAGAAATATTTTGTAATCAGAGAATCCGAATTTCCCTAAAAAGAAGGTTACAAGTTCAAGGACTTTTATCACCTCTTCTTCTATCTGTGTTTCTGTGCAAAAGATATGCGCATCGTCCTGAGTAAAACCTCTAACCCGCATAAGGCCGTGCAGAACCCCTTGTTTTTCGTATCTGTAAACAGTGCCTAACTCCGCCCATCTTATTGGGAAGTCGCGATAACTTCTCAGTTTTGTGTTGTATATCAGGATATGAAAGGGGCAGTTCATCGGCTTCAACTGGAAGACCTTTTTGTCCATCTGTATCGGGGCGAACATATTCTCCTGATAAAAGCCGGTATGCCCTGACTTTTCCCATAATGAAATATCCGCAATATGGGGGGTGTTGACTAATTCGTATCCTTTTTGCAGGTGGACATCTTTCCAGAAGTCCTCAATAATCTTTCTGACCAGAGCGCCTTTGGGGTGCCAGAATATAAGGCCTGAGCCATATTCAGGGTGTAAACTGAAAAGGTCCAGTTTGGCGCCCAAAGTTCTGTGGTCGCGCTCTTTCGCTTCTTTCAAAAAAAGGAGGTATTCGTCAAGGTCTTTCTTTTCAGGGAAGGAGATGCCATATATTCTCTGCATGCTTTCCCTGTTCTCGTCGCCTCTCCAGTAAGAAGCGGCAGTATGTAATAGTTTGAAGTGTTTTATCTCTCCCGTTGATTGTATGTGCGGTCCTTCGCAAAGGTCTATAAAATCTCCCTGCCTGTAGAAAGTGACGGTATCTGCCTGAATGCCTTCAAGGATTTCTAACTTGAACGGTTCATCTTTAAGCATCTCTTTCGCTTTATCTTTGCTTACAGAGATTTTTTCAACAGGGATGTTCTGCCTTATGATGTTTTTCATCTCTTTACTGATGTTTTCCATATCGGCAGGAGTGAACGGTGTTTCCAAGAAAAAATCATAATAAAACCCGTTCTCTATTGCGGGCCCTGTTCCTAATTTGATATCGGGAAATAGTTTTTTGACGGCATGCGCAAGAATGTGCGAGGATGTGTGCCAATATCTCTCTTTTTGTTCGTTGTCCATAATAATTAAGAAAAAATATGTGTTATGTTAGTTTGTTTGTAATTCCTGATTTTTTATTTTTTGCGCTGGGTGTTCCCTTGATATTGTTAATAATTTTCACCCTCACCCTAAGCCCTCTCCCCTCAAGGGAGAG
>JAAYXZ010000078.1 GCA_012515635.1 Elusimicrobiota bacterium | reverse complement strand
GATATGCGCCGCTAAAAAAGTTGAAATAGCAGGATATATTCCTTTTTCAAAGAAGGTGTCTGAATCAATAGTGCAAACTATCCCTTATGCTGAACTCCATAATGATATTGTCTCTGAATCAATAAAAAACATATGGAACAGAACAATTACCTGATGTCTTGTAAAAAACATCTCTAATCCGTAACTATTTAGAGATTACATATAAGGAGAAATAGTATGAAAAGCAATATGGAAGAACAGCAAGACAAAATCAATGACCGAATGAGTAAAATCAAACATAAAATTGTGGTTATGAGCGGCAAAGGCGGTGTAGGAAAAACAACTGTTGCTGTAAACCTTGCTTATGCCTTATCTCTTATGGGTAAAAAAGTAGGACTGCTTGACATAGACCTGCATGGACCCAACACCGCAAAAATGCTTGGACTGGAAGGAAAAACGCTTTCAAGCAATGGAAAAGAGATAGAGCCGTTTATAGCTGCCGGCGGACTTAAAGTAATCAGTATGGCTATGGTGCTTAAAAGTTCTGATGAGCCGGTTATATGGCGAGGACCTCTGAAAACAGGCGCCATAAGACAATTTTTAAGCGATGTGCAATGGGGCGAACTTGATTATCTTATTATAGATTCCCCGCCGGGGACAGGAGATGAACTAATCAGCGTCTATCAATTTATAACTGATATGGACGGCGCTATCATCGTAACCACTCCGCAAGATGTTGCTGTGCTTGACTCAACAAAAGCAATTACGTTTGCCAAAAAACTTAACATTCATGTGATAGGAATCATAGAAAACATGAGCGGCTTAATCTGTCCACATTGTGAAAAAGATATAGATTTATTTGGAACAGGAGGCGGGGAGAAGACAGCATCTGACATGAACGTGCCTTTTCTTGGAAAAATACCGATAGAACCTGCTATAGTAAAAAGCGGCGATTCTGGCAAGCCATTTATACTCTTTGACAATCTTACGGCTACGATAAATATTATGAACGAAATAGCAAGAAAAATTATAAAAGATACGGATAATTGATACACAGTTTTCACCCCGCTCTTTTATGGGGGCTAATAAACTAATTGAGGTTAAGTAAAATGAAGACATATTTAGAATGTATTCCCTGTTTTTTTAAGCAAGGCATTGAATCGGCAAAGATATTGGGAGCAACTAAAGACCAGCAAAAGCAGATAGTTGATGAAATCGCAAAAACTATTCCCTGTTTCCCTTTGGACTCTTCTCCCCCGGAGATGGGTAAAATAGTCCACGATATTATCAAAAAAGTCCTTAAGGCAGATGACCCTTATAAACAACTTAAACAAGAAAGCAACCAGATTGCTTTAAGCATCTATAAAAAACTTAAGCAAAAAGTTATAAACTCTGAAGATAAACTGTTAACCGGTTTACATCTCTCCATCGCAGGCAATATAATAGATTACGGAGCAAACCACAATGTTCACCCTGAGAGAGAGGTCTTAAAAATTCTGGACAGCAAAAACACCATACTGAACAAGAGACATTTTCATTACCTCGCATTTAAAAAGAGATTGGAAAAAGCAGATTTAATTCTTTTTATCGGAGACAACGCAGGAGAGATTGTTTTTGACAAGATTTTGGCGGAGGAGATAAAAAACCTCTATCCTGCAAAAAAACTGGTATATGCTGTCAGGGAGACACCCATAATAAACGATATAACAACCGAAGACGCATTATTTGTAGGAATGGATGAAACCGCGCAGATTATCTCATCCGGCTCTGATATCCCCGGAACATTGCTTTCCCGTTGTAATGACGAATTCCTCAGTTTATTCCACAGAGCGGATATCATTATAAGCAAAGGACAGGGTAATTTTGAAACATTAGCGGATAAAAACCTATCCGTCCCGTTATTTTTTCTCCTAACGGTAAAGTGCCCTGTAGTCGGGGATAAATTAAACGCTAAAATAGGAGATTTTATACTAAAACCTTTATAAAATTGAGCAGAATATAGATATAGGTAAACAAAAAAAATGGTTATGGAGACAATTATCTTTAACATCTATTCAAAAGAATACGACTTATGGTATGAGAAGCATAAATATGTTTATCTTTCTGAACTGGCAGCGCTAAAAAAAGTTGTTCCCGTAAAAAAGAACGGTCTTGAAATCGGAGTAGGAACAGGAATATTTGCTCAATCATTAGGTATAAAAACAGGGATAGACCCATCTCAAAAGATGCTTGAAATAGCCCAAACCCGCGGCATTCAAACCTATCTCGGGGTTGGAGAAAACCTGCCTTTCGGCAATCAGGAGTTTGGCTTTGTTTTAATAACCATTACCTTATGTTTTGTGAACAACCCGAAGAAAGTGGTATCCGAATGCAAAAGAGTCCTCAAAAAAAACGGAAAAATAATTATCGGCATAATTGATAAAAACAGTTATTTGGGAAAAATCTATCAGAACAAAAAAACACAGGGACACAGATTTTATAAAGCAGCCCGGCTCTTTTCCGTAAGCGAGATTATAGAATTATTGGAAAACCATAATTTCACTAATATCACTTCTTATCAAACACTCTTTCAACCCACGGAAACATTAAACCATATAGAAAAACCAAAGAAAGGATACGGAGAAGGCAGTTTTGTGGTAATTTCGGGAACCAGTCAAGAGACCTCTGTATTTTGAAACAAGGGAGGATATGATAAATGGAGATAAAAGTTATCTTTGATAAAAACACTGACAATAACAAACTACATATCGGATGGGGCATCTCACTCCTTATAAACAACAAAATACTTTTTGATACAGGCGAAGACGGAGAATGGCTTCTCAAGAATATGGAGTCAATGAATATAGACATCAACGGCATAGAGAGCATCATTATCTCCCATAACCACTGGGACCATACAGGAGGACTTACTGCACTGCTTACAGCAAGAACCAAACAGGTTCCTGTATATATTTGCCCGGGATTTTCCGCTGAACTAAAGGAGTTAATCACCCAAAAAGGCGGAACACCCGTTGAGACGCAACAGTGGCAGGAGATACAAAAAAACATCTATACCACAGGCGAGATACCGGGCATATATAAAAACGCTCATCTGCCTGAGCAATCCCTTGTGTTGAGAACACCTAATGGCTTATCTGTAATAACCGGCTGCGCGCACCCTGGAATATTAGATATACTATCTCTGGTAAAAGAACATTTTAAGGAAGAGAATATTTTTCTGGTAATCGGCGGTTTTCATTTACTTGAAGAAGATACAAGAATCATTGACTTTATTGTCAGGGAGTTTAAAATGATGGGTGTTGAAAGGGTTGCGCCCACGCACTGCTCCGGCTCCAAAACCGAGAGTATCTTTGCGAAAGAATATAGGGAGCGCTCTCTTACAATTAAGACAGGAGAAACAATAAAAATATAGTTTTTACAAGGGGACTTTGATGGACTTCAAAAAAATTGACGAAGCAAGAAAAATACTGGATCTTGGAGAAGATGCCACTCTGGAAGAGATACGGTTAGCTTACAGACAACTTGCTCTATACCATCATCCTGACAGGTCCAAAGACACAGATAAAAAACGCTCATCCGAAACATTCCAAAAGATAACCGTTGCCTATCATATTTTACTCGCTTATTGTGAAAATTACAGATATTCTTTCAAAAAAAGGGATGTAACAAAGATGATAGACAAAGAGGTGGACGATAACTACCTGAAAAATTTTTATGATTCATGGATTATTGATTATGAAAAAGAGGAGAAAAAATAGCAGAGACGGGAGCAATGCATAAGATAGAATTTCCACAATTCAAAAAAGGGAGAAGCGGGTTTAAGATACATCAGGGACGCACCATATATGAACACGCACAATCCGCAGGTATAATAATTGATGCTATATGCGGCGGTAAAGGCATCTGCGGTAAGTGCATTATAAGAGTTGAGAAGGGTATGGAAAACTTAAACCCTTTAACACCTCTTGAAGAAAAGCGCAATCTCAAGAAAAACCAACGACTTGCCTGTCAAGCGCAAATTATAAGAGATGCATCTGATATGGTTGTATATATCCAGTCATTTGGCAATTATGAAGTATTGAAACAGGGTGAGGGAAAGGATTTGCCTCTCTGCCCGCTATACTATAAGAAGGGACAGCAGGTCTTTAACAATGAACAGGGTATCGACCAATACCGCGGAAAAATTTATGGGATATCTCTGGATATCGGAACCACCACCATTGTCGCTGACCTTGTTAACCTTGAGAACGGAAACATTCTTCAAACTATCGCAAAGACAAACCCTCAGATATCATACGGCAACGACGTAATCTCACGAATTGAATATACTATGGTAGATAAAATCACAGGGAGGCAAATTGGACAAGATAAGCGGAGACAAAAGATAAAACAACTCCAACTCTTGATTATTGACCAGTTAAATCAAACAATTGATGAACTATCAAAACAAATAGGCGAGCAAATTTCTCAGTATATCTACTATGTAGTGGTCGTCGGCAACCCCACGGAGAGAGACCTTTTTTTCAGGCAGGACGTCTCATCTCTCGGCGTTATTCCTTATGAACCGCTATCAACAGATGCATTGATAAAAACCCCCGAAGAGATTGGGATTAATATCAATAAAGCAGGGGCTGTATATGGCAGCGCTATGATAGGCGGACATATAGGGTCGGATATTCTTGCAGGCGTCCTCGCCTCAGGTATGTACAAAGATAACGATATCTCACTCCTTATAGATATAGGCACCAACAGCGAGGCAGTAATAGGGAACAAGGATAAACTGATAGCCGTCTCCTGCGCCGCAGGCGGCGCATTTGAAGGCGCTTCCACAAGTTGCGGTATCGGCGGAATTGAAGGCGCTATAAAACAGATAGCAATAACCGACGGACAGGCAGTCTATTCAACCATAGGCGGGAGCCCCCCTATCGGTGTTTGCGGTTCAGGGTTGATAGACCTGCTCGCGCAACTCTTAGAAAAAGGGATAATGACAAAAAATGCGAGAATACAGCAGGATTTCCGTATTACAGAAGACCTGAAACTCACCCAAGACGACATCTTTCAGTTAATCACTTCAAAGGCGGCAATAAGAACCGGTTGGCAGATGCTTCTAAAACATTATCCCGTGAACCTTACGGATATTAAAAAAGTTTATCTCTCCGGCGGATTCGGTAATTTCATTAATGTTGCAAATGCTATAAGGATAGGGCTAATACCGGAGATACAGGAAGACCGGATAATAAAGATAGGAAACGGCGCATTAGAGGGAGCAAGAGAGATTCTTTTATGTAAAGACGCCCAAGAATTAAGCGAAAAGACAGCAAAAAACATAACGCATATCAAGATAAACGAGATAGAAAAGGATTATGAATATCTTTTAGCGGAGAATATGTATTTTTAACCTTTAATCCACCCTTGCTTTACAGTTAAACTTCTTTCACCCTCACCCATATGCCCTCTCCCCTCAAGGGAGAGGGGGAAAAAGGAAGAGAAGAGAGAAGTGAGGGAAGGTAGCCACTCAAGAGAGAGGGGGAAAAAGGAAGAGAGGAGAAGCACCCTTGCCTTTCGCTACATTGATAATAATTTTCACCCTCACCCTAGCCCTCTCCCCTCAAGGGAGAGGGTAAAAATAAGATAGGAGAGAAGCGAGGGAAGGCAGCCACTCAAGGGAGAGGAAAGAGAAAAATACAAAAAGCAAGACCTGACCCCATTAACACTCACATCTCCTCCCCCTTGATGTAAGGATATTCTCCAATAATCTCCTTCCCCTTGAGACGAGGATTTTCTCCAATAATCTCCTCCCCCTTGAGGGGGGAGGATTAAAGG
>JAAYXZ010000077.1 GCA_012515635.1 Elusimicrobiota bacterium | reverse complement strand
GCCAAATCCAAGTTCTATGCCATCAAGCCCCATCTTCTTTACTGCCTTTATCGCATCCTCTGGAGATATCTGTCCATCAAACCCGCCAAGCGTCCAATAGTTAATTTGAAGCGTGTTTTTCATCATCCCCCCCTTGTCCAATGTTAGTCTCCTATAACTGCTAATATCTTTTCTTCCAAAACATGTTCGGGCATAGCCCCTATAAATGTGTCTGCGGCGCTGCCATTCTTAAACACTATCAAAGTTGGTATGGACATTATATTAAACTTAGCAGGGATACCTGAACACTCATCCACATTGAGTTTACCGAAGACAACCTTTCCCTGAAGTTTTTTGGCAAGATTTTCTACAACAGGCGCTATCATTTTACAGGGCATACACCATGATGCCCAAAAATCCACAACTATAACATTATATTTTTTTAAAGCCTCTTCAAAATTCTCATCTGTAAGATTTATAGGAACACCAGGATTGTCAGGCAGTGTGTTTTTTCCTTCCATTTCTTCTCCTTTCGGGTGTGCTTTTTTATTTTCTCTATAATTTTTATCCCTTAAAGGTAACAAAAGCAAAGAATAAAAATATTATACTTTGAACGGATTGGAAAGCACTGCGTAAAGCGGCTCAGGATATCTTACGCTGTATATCACCTCCGCTTTAACAACATCCAACCCGCCATCCTTATCAATAAACGATTCTTCTATATAACCTGCAACACATTTTCCTACTACGTAACTATGATAACCTATCACCATCTCCTTTTCAAATAAACACTCTATATTGGTCACACATTCCTTTATTATCGGAGCATTCACTTTATTTGACGGCTCTACGTTAAGCCCTGCTCGGTCAAGTTCGCTTATAGACGGCGGCACCTCTTCTGCGCATATTACAGAGGCAGAAGCAATGTTTTTTGTAAGGACATTTATAGTGAATTCTCCCGTTCTTTTGATATTCTGATATGTATGACTCGGTTTGCCTATTGCTATCCCTATCTCATCAGCAGAGAGGTCAGAGTAAGAACCGAATGTTCCCGCATTTACAGAACCATCAGGATGTAGAGTAACAATAAGAATGACGGGTTTGGTTCTTATAAGTTTTGTGAATCCGCTGGTTATAATCTGTTTAGCCATATCATCCTCCCGTGTTTATAACCCTTGTTTCAGTTATTATCGTTTCTATTCTGCGGTCCCATATATCAACAGGAAGTTTCTCCTCTTGGACCTGAAAATCAAAGGCAAGAGAGACCTTAAAGATACTTAAACCTGTACTGTTAAAAAATTTGTCAAAGAACCCTTTACCCATACCTATCCTGTTTCCGTATATATCAAAGACTACACCGGGAACAACTGCAAGGTTTATTTTATCCACAGGAAAAGGGTTTTTTTTAAACGGCTGTGGAATCCTTTTTGACCTATCTATCTCTTTTACCGAATATATACGCGAAGGGGTAAATGTCGATGTCTTCCAATCATTAAAAGGGACACATATCACTTTCTTTTGTTCAAGGGCGTCCTCAAAAATAATGTCTGTCATCACCTCTCTGTCAAAAAAATAATAGACAAGTATGGAGGCAGCGTTTTTATAAAAATCCGATTCTATGAGTTTTTTTTGTATCTTAATGCTTTTTTCTAACCAGTCCCTCTTATTTAAAAGGTTTCTTTTCTTCAGTATCTCTTTTCTTAGTTTGTCTTTCATATTCTTTTTTCAATCTCTCTATATGGTTCATAAAAAATTGTATTTTTTTCTCATAACCTGCATCTGAAGGAGTATAAAACTTTTTATTAACAGGCATATATTCCTGAGGGACATAATGTCCTGGAAAGTCATGCGGATAGAGATATTTTTTCTGTCCTTTTTTTGTAAGATGCTCCGGAACTGTTTCTATTCGTTCATCCTTCACGGATTTAATGGCTTTTTCTACAGCAGTATAGGAGGCATTGCTCTTGGGCGCTGTAGCCAGATAGATAGCGGTCTGGGAGAGTATAATCCGCGCCTCCGGCATACCAACGACACCCACAGCATAAAAACAACTGGTAGCTATGGAGAGCGCCTGCGGTTCAGCATTGCCGATATCTTCTGATGCGAAGATAACCATCCGCCTTGCTATAAATCGCGGGTCTTCGCCCCCTTCTATCATATTAGCCAACCAATAAAGCGCAGCATCCGGATTAGAGCCGCGCATACTCTTTATAAAGGCGGATATTACATTATAATGCCTGTCTTCATCTCTATCATAAATAATTAGTTTGCTCTGAGCCGCCTCTTTAACTATATCCGCGCTTATGTTCCTTGTGTTTT
>JAAYXZ010000076.1 GCA_012515635.1 Elusimicrobiota bacterium | reverse complement strand
GCGGTTTTGGTATGGGGAACCGCTATTCCCTGCCCTATTCCTGTTGACCCTAACCGCTCTCTCTCCATAATGCTTTCAAGAATCTCCGCATCATCGTTGATGTATTTCTTCTCCTTCAACACTTCCAGTAATTCGGCAACAGCATTTTTCTTATCTCTGTTTTTAATCCCTATCAAGATGCTGTCTTCCTTCAAAAAATCGGTTATTTTCATCTTCTCCTCCCCTTTCTTGTTTTCACGGTTGTTTTTTATAGACCTTTGTTACCACCTTGTCGTGCATTTTTCTTACCTGTCTCTTTGTTTTGTCAAACAATTTTTCAACACTTTTATTTAAATCATTGTCCGCCTCTTTAAGAAAGACATTATAACCTTTGGAATGGATATTTATAATGCAAATATGGACAGCGCCCTCTTTTTTTATGTGAAAATCAGCGCTTCCCTCGTCAAAGAGAAACTTTTTTAGACGCCCAAATTTATTCTTGATATACTCTTCAAAATTCTTGTCTATAGGAACTGCGGAGTGAATTTTTATCTCCATATCCCCCCTCCTTTTTATTTAATTTGCGAAAGTTCCATCTCCGGAAAATAGTGCCTTAGGATTTGCAGGTAGTTATAGCCATCTTCTGCCATTTTTTTAGCACCCCACTGACACATTCCGACCCCATGCCCATATCCTTTGCCTGTGAATACAAAATAGTCGCCCTCTTTTCTTACATTAAAGTTAGTGCTGGGGATTATATCAGGGCTTTGAAAGAGCGCGCCCTTGCCTTGATTAACTATCATTCTTAACCGATGCCCCGTTAAGCAGATAATATTACCATCTTTTCCTGTTAATCTCAAGGATGTGACTCTTCCTGTGGCATCTCGCTCTTCAACAACTATTTTTTTAATGGCGGTAACCCCGAAAATCTTTGATAGGTTGTTCTGATGAAATGTCTTTTTCCAGTCAGAATAAGGAGTATCCACGCAAAAAGGGTCGTCCACGGAAGATAAGTGCAACAAGGCGCCGCCCCATACATCCGATGTCTTTGCTGTTTTTCCACTGCAGTTTGAGTGAAAGAAAACCTGAACGAGATTTCCTTCATAGGTTAGAATCTCTCCTTCTGTTTCCCTTACCGTTTTTTTAATTTTTGCGGAGTTGTTTGCATTATAAACCTGATGGTAGATGGAGTTTTCAATATCATACTTAAGCCCTTGTTTTCTGCTCTCTTCCTTCATATACATTGCAAATGTGCGTGAGACAACCGCTTGCGCTTTCAATGCTTCTTCAGGCCATAGAGCGTCCATCTCTTTAGAAAGGACTCCTGTGAGATATTCCTCTATATCAAGCGTATGAATGACAGGATTGTTTCCTTTGTTGTTAATGCATACCCGTATATTCTGGCAAAAAACTAAGCCGGTCAGCATTAAAAAACTAATTAGCGCTTTTTTCAGTATATATCTGTGCATTTACATTACCTTTGATATCAAGAGAATTCTTTTCAAGGTTATAATAAATTATATCCCCTGAGAAATAATTGTCCCCGCGTTTTATAACAGGGGATATCTCCATAGTTATAGTTTTATTTGCTTCGCTGTAAGTAAGTTTTTTACAGCTGCCTTCCATCGTTATCTCTTTTGTTATTATATCCCTGTAAATGATTTTTATGTTGCCTGTGATGATAATAGTATTTACCTTGTTTTCATCAGGGTCCATCGTTATTTTTCCTGCGCCTTCCTGTCCTGTTATTACCTCTATGCTCTCCTTGTCTGTGGAGAAAGATAGTTGCGGAGTTTTCATTGAGGCATCTCCCGATGAAATTTCAGCGCTTTCGCCTTCCAAGATAAATCCGGCCTTATTCTCCGCAAATTGTTTGAATGTAAAAGATTTTATCTCTTCTTCAGGTTGTTCAGATAACCTGTTTTCTTCCTTTTGCGCGCAACTGCATGCTAACAGCAAAAGGATTACAATGAATCCAGATAACTTTTTAAAGTGTTTTTCCATACTCCTTTTCCTTTTAAAATCATCACAGCAACTTCTCTGAAAACACCGTCTCCCCCTCTTTGCTTGCATACATAGTCAGCAATCTTCTTGACCTCTTTACAACCGTCATAAGGGGCGGTAGAAAGCCCTGCTTTTTTCATTAAAGGGATGTCCTGCAAGTCATCTCCTATATAGCATATCTCATCCCATTTCACCTTTTTATTGAGCATAAACTTTTCCATTGCGGAGAGTTTGTTTTTTATGCCCTCAAGATAGCAGTCAACCATAAGTTCGGAGAACCTTTGCTTGGTCTCTTCCGAACGCTTGGCGCTTATTATTACGGTTTGTATCCCTGCCAGTTTAAGCAGTAAAAAAGCGACACCGTCTTTTATGTTAAATGAGCGGTATAACTTTCCTTTAAAATAAAACACTTTCCCGTCAGTAAGGACGCCGTCAACATCTGTGGCTACAACTTTTATTTTTTTAGTATTCAAATTTAAACTCTTTTTTTCCTAACAGGTCATGTAGATGGACAACACCGACGGCTTTCTTATGTTTGTTCAGTATTACCAGCGAGGTTATCTCTGATTTTTCCATTATGCTAAGCGCTTCCACAGCCAGACGCTCTCCATTGATTGCTTTCGGCTGTTTAGTCATATACTCTGGCGCCTTTAATTTTGATATATCCCCTTTTTTATGCAATATCCGCCTTATGTCTCCATCCGTTATTATACCCGCTACTCTTCCTTTTTCATCATTAACAAGAGTGAATCCCAGATTTTTCTTGGTAATCTCTTTCACAATTTCAGTTATTTTGGCGTCTGCGCTTACAGCAGGGACATCTTTTCCCGTGTGCATTACATCCTTTACTTTTAGCATCAGCCGTTTCCCAAGATTTCCTGTGGGATGAAAGAATGCGAAGTCCTGTTTCTTCAACCCCTTTTTACGCATCAGGGAGAGAGCCATAGCGTCACCGAGAACCAATGCGCAGGTTGTGCTTGAAGATGGTATCATTCCAAAAACATCCGCCTCCTCTATCTCCCCTGTCTCTATAGCAACATCGCAGTATCTTCCCAGAGAAGAATCTTTAGAACAGGTAAGAGAGACAATAGCCGCCCCTATTTTTTTAATGGAGGGGAGTATCCGCAATATCTCTTCCGTCTCTCCGCTGTTAGAGATAACAAGAACTGTATCATTTTTAGAGATTGTGCCAAGGTCTCCGTGGACTGCATCCCCGGGGTGCAAAAAAACCGACGGTATTCCTAAACTGGAGAATGTTCCCGCTATCTTGCGGCATATAATACCGCTTTTGCCCATACCTGTCAGTATAACCTTGCCTTTGCAATGATAGATTATGTCAAGCGCTTCCGCAAACTCTTTTCCAAGATGGTCTCTCATATTTCTGAGATTTCTGCACTCAGTATCTATGACATCTTTGGCGTAATTAAGTAAACTCTCTTTTTTCATGTAAGCCGCCTCGTCTTTTTTGATACCGCAAAATAGATATCTTTAAGTTCTATCAGGAGTTGCTCTATCTCTTTCAAATTAAGCATATTGGAACTGTCTGATAATGCCTTAGCAGGGTCAGGATGAACTTCGGCAAAGATTCCATCACAGCCGACAGCCATAGATGCTTTTGCAAGATATGGGACAAAACCCTTGTCCCCCCCTGAACTTTTGCCAAGTCCGCCTGGTTGCTGGACGCTGTGGGTTGCATCAAATATTACAGGATAACCGAAACTGCGCATTATTGGCAGTGAACGAAAATCGGATACAAGGTTATTATATCCGAAACTTGTTCCCCGTTCAGTAATCAAAACATTTTTATTTCCTGTGGAGACCACCTTTGCTATTATGTTTTTTACTTCCCACGGTGAAAGAAACTGCCCCTTTTTTATATTTACCGCTTTTTTTGTTTTGCCCGCTGCGATTAGAAGGTCGGTCTGCCTGCACAGAAAAGCAGGTATCTGGATTATGTCCGCTATCTCTGCCGCCATATCTATCTGGGAGGAGCAGTGGATATCCGTGGTTATAGGGACATCAAGCGTCTCCTTCACTTTTGCAAGTATCTCCAGCCCTTTTTTAACTCCTAATCCCCTGAAGGAATTTATAGAAGTTCTGTTCGCTTTATCAAAAGATGCCTTAAAGATAAAAGGGATTTTTTCATCCCCGCATATTCTCTTAAGTTGTTCTGCTGTGCGGAACACTGTCCGTTCACTCTCTATAACGCAGGGACCTGCTATCAGGCAAAATATATTATTTTTCCCTATCCTGTTTTTTCCTATCTTTATTTCCCGTGTCATGGTAAATAACAAACTAAAAAAATCTTGTTTTGTTGGAGGTTTTTTATTTTATCCCGGAGGCCACTGCATTGCCCTGCCTCCTAAAAGATGAATATGAATATGGTCTACGCTTTGTCCTCCATCGCTGTTCGTGTTTAGAACCAATCTGTATCCTCTCTGCTCAACTCCTGAATCTTTTGCTAATTTTGAGGCAATGCGCATCAACCTGCCAAGAAGGGCAAAATCTTCGGTATCATAAAGTTTTGCAATATGTTTTTTGGGAATAATAAGGATGTGTACGGGAGCCTGCGGGCTTATATCACGGAAAGCAAGAAAATCATTGTCTTCATAGACAGTGTCGCTTTTTATTTTACCCTGCGCTATTTTACAGAAGATACAATCCTCCATCTCCTCTCCTTTGAAATACTATATTTTTCTCGGAACCAAGGTCTTTGTGTAGGACTGAATCACATCCCCTTCCTGTAAATCATCAAATTTTTCTACCCCGATTCCGCATTCTGTATTCTTTTTTACTTCTCTTACATTCTCTTTAAACCGTTTTAAACTGGACATTGCGCCCTGATGGATTACAGAGCCGCTTCTCACTACCTTTGCAAGGGAGTTTCTTAAGATAACTCCGTCAACGACAAGACAGCCCGCAACTGCCGTATTATCTGATAGGCGGAAAACTTTTTTCACTAATGCCTGACCTGAAAGGATTTCCTTCTCTTCAGGTTCCAGCATTCCTTCTATCGCCCTGCGTATTTCATCCGCGAGTTCATAGACAACTCTGTAGGTTCTTACCTCTACTTTCTCGTTTTTAGCCAACTCTTCCGCTTTTTGGAGCACAGGAACATTAAAACCCAAAACTACGGCATTTGAAGCAGATGCCAGCAGGATGTCCGATTCTGATATCGCTCCTACTTCGGAGTGTATTACATCTATTTTAATTTCGCTTGTCGGCATCTTTTCAATAATATTTTTTATCGCCTCTACTGTCCCCGAGAAATCTGTTTTAAGTATCAGTTTAAATTCTTTTACCTCGCCCTTTTGAATCTCTGTATAGAGATTTTCAAGAGTTATTTTTCTGTCAACGGTATCTTTGCTTGCCACGCTCCTTTTTTGTTTATCTATAATCTCTCGCGCAATTTTTTCCGATGCTACTACCTTAAAAATCTCGCCGGGAGTCGCAACTCCTTCGCCCCCTAAAATTTCAACAGGAGTGGACGGTCCTGCTTGTTCTACCCGCTCTCCCCAGTCATCCATAATTGCTCTTACTTTTCCTTTAACTTCTCCCGCGATAAAGTGGTCCCCTGTCTTCAATACACCATTTCTTATTAAGACATTCATAATGGAGCCCTTTGACTTATCTATATGGGACTCAATTACCACCCCTTCCGCTTCGCCTTCAATGGTTGCTTTAAGTTCAAGCATCTCTCCTAACAGTATGGTCATATCAATCAGACTGTTTATACCTTCTCCTGTCAGTCCTGAAACATTAACAAATATAGTGTCTCCGCCCCAATCTTCGGAGAGAAGTTGGTGTTCAGCCAACTGTTTTTTTATCTTATCAATGTTTATATTTGGCTTATCTATCTTGTTTAGCGCTACTATTATGGGAACATTGGCGGATTTAGCGTGATTTATCGCTTCTATTGTCTGTGGTTTTATCCCTTCATCAGCCGCAACAACAAGGATAACTATATCTGTAATCATAGCCCCTCTTGCTCTCATTGCCGTGAATGCTTCATGTCCGGGTGTGTCCAAAAAGACAATAGACCCTTTTGGGGTATTAAATTTATAAGCCCCTATTCTCTGTGTTATTTTTCCGAATTCTTTCTCTGCGACACGGCTTTTTCTGATGGTATCAAGTATTGTTGTCTTTCCGTGGTCAACATGCCCCATAATAGTTACAACAGGAACACGCGGAATAAGTGTCCGTTCTTTTATCTCTTCAGGTTCTTTCTCCGCAGTAGGCGTATAGAATTCAATATCCAGCCCGATATGCTCACATAATTGTTTTATGTTCTCTTTACCGGGGCATTGATTGATAGTGCATGGAATCCCTCGGGTGAAAAAATATTTTATAATCTCATTTACAGGCATTTTAATTTTTTCGGATAGGGCCTTTATATTCTCTATTCCTTCCAATTGAACGCTTTTTTTAGCAGACGGAGCAACAACTTTTTTTTGAGATAGGGTATCCGCCGCAGTTTTCTTTGGTTCTTGCGCAACTTTTTTTACTGCAGGCGTCGCCTGTTTCTCTGTAATCTTTGTTGCCGGTGGTTGTTTCGTTTCGGCGGGTACAGTTTTTTTCGTCGCTTTTGTAGGTCTTGCTTTAGTGTCTTCAGTTTTTTTCGCTATAGGTTTTACTTTTGCCTCTTTTTTTGGTTTCGCTTTGGTAGTTGCAGTTTTTTTTGTTTCTTTTACAGGTTTTGCTTTTGTCTCTTTTTTTGGTTTCGCTTTGGTAGTTACAGTTTTTTTTGTCGCCTTCGCTTTCGGCTCTTTGACAACCTTTGTTTTAGTTGTTGCGGCTTTTTTAGCGGTCTTTGCTTTTGTATCCTTCTTTTCGGTCTTCTTTTTTGTCGTTTTTTTCATATATTGGTCAACCTTTTCTATTTCCTTATCGGATAGAACACTTACAGTATTCTTTCCTTTT
>JAAYXZ010000075.1 GCA_012515635.1 Elusimicrobiota bacterium | reverse complement strand
TTGTTAGATATTTGGAATAAGCAGGCAAAGAAACATAAAGCGAAGGTGCATTTCTTTTCGGATACAATAATATTCCATCAGTTTGTAAAACAGTCAGTTGAGGAAAAGAATTACATAGCCATTTATTCAGAGGGGGAATATCTGTTGCTTAATCTCATAGAGAACGGAGTTCTCACCGGTTCTTATTCCTATGTATTTACGGAGGCCGCAAAAGCGGAGAGTATCGCCCTGATAAACGGGATTTTAGAGAAGAAAGATTTTACTGTGTTTATATGCGCATCACAGGAAAGAGAGAACGAACTTCGCATAAAAGAGGAGAATCTTAGACAGATTACCTTACCCGCAGAGATGGAGAGGAGATACTTGTTCCATTTTCTGTCCCCTGTAAAAAAATTTAAAAGAACATTTCTTCCCCTTTCTTTTCCCAGCGGTAAAAAAATACCTGTCGCCTTTATTGCGTTATTTGCGGCTTTTTTAATTATCTCGCTGGTATCCTCTCTCCCTTATTTTAAGGCGGTTGAGAGAGAGAAAGAAGTCAATCGCATTGAGGAAGAGATGAGGCAAATCTTTACTGAAACGTTTCCTGATGTGCGGAATATAGTGAATCCGTTGGCGCAGACAAGGGAAAAGATAATGAAGGAGGGGGCTGCGGATATAAAGACAGGAGTCTCTTCTGTTTTGAAGGTTATGTCAGAGATAGTATTGCTTTTCCCTGAAAATAACGAGGCGAGGGTGGATGTCTTTAGGGTTGCGGGAGATACTATTGCTTTGACAGGAACAACGGATTCTCTTGCTACATTGGAAGAGGTGAAAGAGAGCATAGAACAATCGGACAGGTTTACCATCATAGATATAGGAACTATCTCGTTTAATTCTAAAAACAGAGTGAATTTCAGTATGACATTGAAGGCGAACTGATATTATGGATAAAAAGAAGATAGCGGTTATCATTGCTTTTCTGGCATTGCTTGAGTTCAGGTTTGTTTATATCCCCGGAAGGAATAGAATTGTTTCCCTTGATAAATTGATTGTTGCCAAACAGAATGACAGGGAGATGCTTATAAAACTCTGTGAGGAATATAAGGGCAGGGGAGAGAGGAGAGAGATGTTAAAGACAGCAGAGCAGGAATTCTCTTTGCTTTCTTACGCCAGTAATCTGATAGAGCGGAGAAAACTTGAAAAAAACATTACAGGACTTCAACCGCTGAGAACGGAGACAAAAGGCGCCTTTTCTGTTGAGAATATTCGTATAGGAGTGAAAGGGATAACATTGCAGCAGGTCTATGATGTCCTCTATGATATTGAAACGACACCGAAAGGTATATATGTCGCTGATTTTAAGATGCAGAAAGTGCAAGATGTTACGCATCTTTTAGATGTAGAGATGGAGTTGCTCGTAGTTAAAGATGCCGCGGGTAGAGAGTGAGAAAAAAAAGAAGTCCATCATTCCGACCCTTTAAGAGAGAAACGGACTATTCTAAGTTAAACATAACAAGCAGTCAACAGCGCCTTTAATTTAATA
>JAAYXZ010000074.1 GCA_012515635.1 Elusimicrobiota bacterium | reverse complement strand
CACACACGCACTTTTATCAGAGGCCTTAGAGTTTAAGAATCTGAAGATATCTGTAGTTGATGAACTGCATAAGTTTGGCGTTAAACAAAGGGAACGGCTGAGAGAAAAGGGGGAAGATGTCCACTATATAATGATGAGCGCAACTCCTATCCCAAGGAGTGTTGCTCTTACCTTTTATGGGGCGCTGGATGTTTCGGTTATAGGCGAACTGCCAAAAGGGAAGAGGCAGGTTATCTCCTATATATTCCCTGTGGAAGAGAAAGATAAGGTATATGAATTTGTAAAATACCAGGTTTCACAGGGGAAACAGGGCTATTTTGTTACCCCTGCAATAGAAGGAAACGAGAACATAGAGTCAGCAATTAAAGAATATGAAAGGATTAAGGAGATAATGCCGGAAATATCCGTCTCTCTGCTTCATGGCAGAATGTCATATACCGAGAAAGATGAGATAATGAAAGGGTTCAGGGAGAAAAAGGCGATGGCGCTTGTGGCGACATCCGTGATAGAATCAGGGATAGATGTTCCTGAAGCCGCTTATGTAGTGATAGAACAAGCGGAAAGATTTGGACTTGCGCAACTTCATCAGTTGCGGGGCAGGGTCGGGAGAGCGGGAGATGTAGGATACTGCATACTTATCCCTTATTCTTTTACAGATAAAGATATAATGGAACGGCTTGAGAGTTTCATAAAGACAGAGAGCGGTTTTGAGATAGCGGAGATTGACCTGAAAATAAGAGGGCAGGGCGACCTGCTCGGTGTCAGACAACACGGTGTTCCTCCCTTAAGAATAGGGAATATTGTAAAGGATATGGAGTTGCTCGGGATAGCCAGAGAAAAAGCGGAGAAGGTAATAAAAGAGGTTTCCGTAGATATTCTCAAGGAAAAATTTTTAAAAGAGGTATTTATAAATGAATAAGGATATCGCTGTTTTAATTCCAGCCCTTAACGAAGAAAAGATGATAGGCGGGCTGGTGGCAGAACTTAAAGAGAGGTTTGAGGTTGTTGTTGTGGTTGATGATGGCTCTTCTGACAGGACAAGTTTGCTTGCAAAAGAAAACGGGGCTGTTGTATTGCAACACTCTAAATGCAAAGGAAAAGGGGAGGCGCTTAAAACAGGGTTCCGTTATATCCTTGAAGAGAGGGCGAATATTTCAGCGGTTCTTACTATGGATGGAGACGGTCAGCATCAAGTATCCGATGTTGCGAATTTTGAAACCTCTTACAGGAGAAACAAAAACACGTTTATGTGGGTTGGAAAACGGAAGATAAAGGGTACGGATATGCCATTTATAAGGCGTTTAACCAATATCTCCATGTCGTTTATTATCTCTTTCTTTTCTGGCCAATGGATACCTGATACCCAGAATGGTTTCCGCCTTATAAAAACACCTGTGATTAAAAATGTGCGGCTCATTACTTCCAATTTTGAGACAGAGTCCGAATTATTGATAAAAGCAGGTTGGAAAAGATATAAAATCGGTTCAGTCCCCATCTCTACTGTCTATAGCGAGGAGAAGAGCAAAATCAATCCGATAAGGGATACTATGCGGTTTTTCAGGATGTTGGCGATTGTGTTTTTCCCTCTTTTGTTAAGAATAAAAAGGAAGAAATGAAGAAATTTTCACGGATGAGACAGGATATGGTTAAGACGCAGATTATAGCGCGCGGAATAAGAGATAAAAATATAATAGCCGCATTTTTAAAAGTTCCGCGAGAAAGATTTGTAGCAGAGCGTTCTATGGATTATGCGTATGAAGACAACCCTGTCGCCATATGCGAGGGGCAGACAATAAGTCAGCCGTATATAGTAGCGTATATGACAGAAGCCCTTGACCTTAAAGGAGGGGAAAAAGTTCTTGAAATAGGGACTGGCAGCGGTTATCAATCAGCAATTCTTGCAGAGATGGGCTGTGAAGTTTATTCTGTGGAGAGAATACCTGCTCTTGCGGCGCTTTCAGAAAAGACGCTTAAAGAATTGGGTTATAAGGTCAGAATAAAAATCGCTGACGGGACATTAGGTTGGGATGAGTTTGCCCCGTATGACAGAATTATGGTAACTGCCGCAGGTCCGAAGATACCGCCTTCCCTTTGTGCGCAATTGAAAGAAGGCGGGCTTCTTATAATGCCTGTCGGCGATAAACATTTTCAAAAATTGATAGTTGCAAGGAAAATCGGCGGTCGCATAAAGAAAAAGGACTTTGGCGGTTGTCGGTTTGTTTTGCTTAGAGGGGTTGAAGGGTGGGATGATGAATAAAAACAATGTATTTATAACACAAGGCACAAAGGCATAGACAAGTAAAATGAAAGAACAGATTATAATCTCTCTGAGCGGATTGCCGAAAGAGTTGATAACATTTATTATTGCGATGCTCCCTATCTTTGAACTTCGCGGCGCAATACCTTTTGGCATATACAATAAGGTGCCGTTTTTGAATGTTCTGATTATCTCAATTATAGGTAACCTTTTGCCTGTTATCCCCATATATTTTCTTCTAAACAGAGTATTTGCTTTTTTAAAGAAGTATAAATACGGGAGAATGTTCTCTGACTGGCTTACGAGACATGCCTTTAAAAGGTCCAAGATGATAGAGTTGTATGAGATGCTCGGTTTGATTATTTTTGTGGGCATTCCTTTGCCCATGACAGGCGCATGGACAGGGACTCTCATATCAGTTCTGTTGAAACTCAAGCCAAAATATTATTTTATAGGCATAATATGCGGAGTGTTGCTTGCCGCAGTGATTGTGTCTGCTATTATGCTGTTTGTCTATCGGATATAGGCGTGAATATACTTTTCTGCTTTCAGTTTGATATATCAACTTTTAAGAGAGAAAGCGTAGTTAACCGCTTCTTCAGGGGTTTTTGCAATAATAGGTTTTTTCTTAAAGGTCTTAAGTGTCTCTTTCTTTGAGAACAGGTCGGATACTCCGCCGCTTTTGTCTATTATTATTGTTGGTTTCCCAATCCCTATGGACATGGCTATTTCGTTAAGCGTTCCCCATCGTCCGCATATGCCTATAACACAATCTGCGCAGTTTACAATAATATTGTTCCTGTAAAAACCTATCCCTGTGGCTATGGGGATATCTATGTATTGGTTTGCCGCTTTTTTGTTCCAAGGGAGTATTCCTACGGTGATGCCTTTGCCTCTTTTTGCGCCTTTGGCGGACGCCTCCATAATCCCGCCGAGTCCGCCGCATACAAGAATACCGCCTTTTTTTGCGATGAGATAACCTGTCTCTTCGGCGATAGTTAGTATCTCCCCTGTAAGATTGCTATCGCCTGCATTGCTACCTGATACAGCAATAATTTTTCTCATATTAAACTATCTCAAACGCCTCAGGGGATATATAATCTCCATACTCTTTCTGCGCTTTCAATAACCGTTCCTTCTGCGCTTTTAATATGGTAAACAACTCATCAGGCGCGTCATTAAGTTGTTCCCAGAAGTTCCATACCCTTTCAATTTTTGCTAAATTTTCAGGGACCCTTATCGTAAATTGGTTTGTATAATCATCTTTTGTATAATTCTTATCTCTTATTTTTTTGAATAACGGAGCAATATCTTCATAAAGCGGAATTAACCCTATAGGGGTCTTTCTTGCCTTTGCTTTGTTATGGACTCTCAATGTCATCCACTTCACCCAAACATGTTTATCCTTTCTTTCATTGAGAAATTTTTCATTCTCCTTGCCCTTTAGGAAGTAATTGACACCGAATATCAGTGGTTTTTCTGTAAGACCTTTACCGAAATCAAGATAATTTCCGATATATTTCCCCAGCGGAATAGAGACAAAATCCTGAATACTCATAACATTTATCTCGTATTTCCCTTCCGCTCCTACAGTTGCAAATGTTGTCTCTGTTTCAAGGGCGGCGCCATAAACTATTATTCCATGCTCCCATGAGAATGCCTGTTGAACGGGGACGTATGCTTTATAATCTCTGCCGCCATACATTATTCCTTCCAATTTCACACCTGCTGGATTATCTAACTCTGTATCACAGTTGGCAAGCGCTTTCAATGCCACGGTATATCTTGCGTTTTTATGGGCGGGAAGAATCTTCTTCCCTTCTTTGTCTGTCTTTCCCTCATACCACCAGCCAGAATAATTTTTCCCCTCTTTAGGTAGTTCCCCGTTCATTCCTAACCACCATGGTTTTGCATCTTTTACCAGCACATTTGTAAATATAATCTCGCCTTGTGTGGAGAGGATTTTGTGTATAAGAGGGTCATCTTTGGGGTTGATATCTTGTACAATGCCGAATATTCCTGATTCCACATTAACTGCCCTGCATGTTCCTTCAATGTTTCTGACATAGGCAAGGTCATCAGAGAGAATACTTTCACCTTCAAGCATGGCAGTAGATGTTTTACCGCAGGCGCTGGGGAAGGCTCCTGCAAGATATGTCTTGTTTTTGTCTTGGTCACACACCCCTATTATCATAAAATGTTCCGCAAGCCACCCGTTTTGATGGGCTTCCCTGATGGCGAGCCGAAGCGCAAGTTTCTTAAATCCGATAGAGTTTCCTGCATATTGGGTATTTGCGCAATAGACGTTATTTTTTGTATAGTCAATATAAATTCTCTTGTTTTCATAGTCACTGCTTGCCATATTCTCATCAAGTTTACCTGCTGAGTGCAGTGTTTTAAATATAGTTGCGCCGTTTGATAAATTACAAAAAGTTTCGTAACCTTTTCTATACAGAAGGTCAACAGAATGCGCTACATACCAAGAATCAGTGCATTCCATACAGGGGATTGTAAAAGGAGAATTAGCAGGTCCTAATGTAAGAAATCGTACTATCATTGTCTTTCCCTGCATAGAGTTTTTAAGAATCTCCGAGATTTTTTCAATCCCTTTTTCCCTTTCAATTTGGTTAAGATTGGAGCTCAAGGTCTCTCCTTCGGGAACAAGGAATTTTGTAGCGTCTCTGTCTCTTCCCTGGTCATAATATCCGTCAAAGTGGAAAGTATGTCCCGGTATAGACAATGCGGCAGATTCTTCACGGGAGACAATAGCCATATTCTTTACGTGAGCAATCTCATCAGGGGTGTCGCTGCAAATAAAAACGTCATCAGGATTGCAAAGTATGATAGCATTGACGATGAATTGATAGATAGATGGATTGTTTATTTATAACAACTTTTCAAATTCTTCCTTTTTAAGCAACCCTTCTAATTTTTGAATACATTCATTTTGCATCCTTAATCTCCTTTATCTGGTTTATCTAAAGAACGGCGGGTTGGCATTGATTATAGCATTATGTTAATATAAATGTCAAAAAGGAGTGATATGATCTCTGAAAAAGCAGAAAACATTAAGCCGTCAGCAACTATGGAAATTAGCAATAAGGCGAAAAAACTAAAAACAAAAGGGGTGGATGTTATTAATCTCTCTGTGGGTGAACCCGATTTTGATACGCCCGATAATATAAAAGAATATGCCATAGAAGCAATAAAAAATGGTTTTACAAAAT
>JAAYXZ010000073.1 GCA_012515635.1 Elusimicrobiota bacterium | reverse complement strand
CCCGTAGAACTATATGATTTGACAACAGACAAGGCAGAGCAGAAGAATATCGCAGTTTGTCAGCGGGAAACTGTGAACGCATTACAGGCAAAAATGGAGTTATGGATTGCCGATATGTTAAGAAAGAACAACTTAGATGAAGACCCTCTAAAATATACCGAACCGCCGTTAGGCGCAAACTGGGACAAATTCGTTGCCAAGCACAAATACTGGTAATACACCCCCCTCTCCCCGCTTTGAGCAATTGGCTAGGGCAAGGGATAATCCATTGCCGCTAATTTTTGAAGAGTTTTTGCTTTGAGGTATAATATACAGAACGCTTAGGCCTGGTAGCCAAGTGGGAAGGCAGCGGTCTGCAAAACCGTTATGCGCCGGTTCAAATCCGGCCCAGGCCTCTTTTTTTAAGCGGCGGACAATATGCTATAATGGGAACAAAAATATATATAAGGGGGCGGATATGGGAAAAACATTAAAAGGAACACGAACGGAGAAGAATCTTTTGATGGCTTTTGCGGGTGAATCACAGGTAAGGAACAAGTATGTGTTTTATGCAAGTGTAGCCAAAAAAGAAGGTTATGAGCAGATAAGCAGGATATTTGCCGAGACCGCAGAGAATGAAAAAGAACACGCAGAGGTGTTTTTTAAGCACCTTGAAGGCGGGGATGTGGAGATTACAGCGGTATACCCTGCAGGTATTATCAGCGACACAAAGGCTAATCTTGAGGCGGCGGCGGACGGAGAGCGCCATGAGTGGTCTGTGTTATATAATAATTTTGCGAAGATTGCAGAGGAAGAGGGGTTTCCTGATATAAGCGAATCTTTCACCGAGATAGCGGAAGTGGAAGAGTTTCACGAATCAAGATACAGAAAACTGTTAGCAAATCTTGTATCAGGCAAGGTCTTCAAAAAAGACAAGTCCGTAAAATGGCACTGTCTTAACTGCGGTTATATCCACGAAGGGACAGAGGCGCCTGAGGAGTGTCCTGCGTGCAAACATCCGCAGTCGTATTATGAACTGCTTGCCGAAAACTATTAATGATGAGAACCGGAATAGGGTTTGATATACACAGGTTTGTAGACGGCAGGAGATTCATTCTCGGAGGCATCTGCTTACCTTTTGAGAAAGGTCTTTTAGGGCACAGCGATGGTGATGTTCTTCTCCATTCCCTATCCGATGCGCTTCTTGGCGCAATGGGTAAACCGGATATCGGGTATCTCTTCCCTTCAGACGACAAAGACACAGAAGGGATAGAGAGCAGAAAAATCGTTCAAAAGGTCCTTGAAATCATTGAAGAGGAAGCATATTACATAGAAAATGCGGATATTGTTGTCTTATGTGAACAGCCAAAACTTCTGCCCTTTGCTGAAGAGATAAAAAACAACCTTGCGGAGATGCTCGGTATCGGGGCGGAAAGAATCGGCTTTAAGGCAAAGACATGCGAAGGGCTGGGGGATATAGGTAGCGGAGATGCTTGCGCCTGTTTCGTCACAGTCCTTATAAATAAAAAGCAAGCAGATAAAACGAGTAGTCAATAATAAATTGTGAGCGCGTAAACTTATAGGGGGTATATGCTGAGAAAAACAAGTATTATATCGGCATTATCTATCTGTGTTCTTCTCTCGCCTTTCGTCCTTTACAGGATAAAACAAGTAAGCGCTAATCTCTCTAACACCCGCTATCAGGTTATTGAGGGCAATATCGCAGAGGGAGACCTTTTGGGTGAAGTTCTTATTGCAAACGGTTTGACATCCGCCCAATCATTCGGTATTACAGGAGCGATGAAGGATGTCTTTGACCTTAGAAGGTGCAGAGTCGGAGACAGGTGGGAGATATATCTTACAGAGGAAAATGAGTTTGTTAAGTTTATCTACTATGACGGTCCCCTTGATTTTTATGTCGGGGAGTTTGACGCTGACAGCGATACATATACTGCTGTTGCCCAGCAAGTGGAAGCGGAAAGAACACTGTGCGGGGCGCAGGGCAGTATTGCGAGTTCTTTGTATGAAAGTATGACCTTTTCATCAATAAGTCCGGAACTTATAATACAGTTTGCGGAGATATTCTCTTCTAAAGTGGACTTTTTTACTGATTGTCGGGCAGGGGACAAATTTACGCTTCTCTGGGATGTCTATATGGATAAAAATGGCAATCCCCTGAAAGATATACAGGTAGTAGCGGCTTCGTATTCGCCTGAAGGCAAGACATATAACGCCTTCTATTTTGAAAACGCTGAGGGTAAAGGCGGTTATTATGACGAGAACGGGAAAAGTGTTGAAACAGCATTTCTCAAAGCGCCGCTGAACTATAGGAGGATATCCTCTTTCTTCTCTCATCGCCGTCTGCACCCGATACATAAGGTCTATAAAGCGCATTTGGGGATTGACTATGCGGCGCCTAAAGGGACCCCTGTCTCTTCCATAGGTAACGGAACTGTCCAGTTCTCCGGCTGGCGCGGCGGATTTGGGAATACGGTAATAATCAAACACCCGAACAACTACACATCATGGTATGGGCATCTTTCAAAGATGGCAACAGGCATAACAAAAGGGAAAAAAGTGAGTAAAGGACAGGTGATAGGGTATGTCGGCTCAACAGGGGTATCAACAGGTCCGCACCTTGATTTCCGTATTCAGAAGGGTGAGACATTTGTCAATTTCCTGACGATAACAATACCGCCCGCATATCCTTTGGAAGAGAAGTATTTTCCTGAATTCAATATAATGAAGGATTCGCTTCTGAGCAAGATGGCTGAAGTAAAAGACAAGGATACCACAATCATCTTCGCCGAGAATAAGACAAAATAAAATATCCGCAAAATAAAAAAACAAAAGAGGAATAGATATGGGTATGATACTTGCTTCAAAGTCAGCGAGACGGGAAGAACTATTAAAAAAGATAACGGATAAATTTACGATAGTCCCTTCAGATGTTGACGAAACAACAATAGAAGAGAGAGACCCTTTACGGTTTGCCGTTGAAGCGGCTCTGAAGAAGGCGAAGGACATCGGGGACAGATACCCTGATGATGTGGTTATAGGGGCGGATACCGTTGTCTCTCTTGAAGGCGCTATTATAGGAAAACCGAAAGATGCGGAAGACGCAAGAAGGATTTTAGGTCTGCTTTCAGGGACAAAACATAGAGTAATAACAGGCGTGGCTGTTTATAGGGGAACAGACAAAAAACTGTTTACAGGGTATGAGATTAGTTATGTGAAGTTCAAAAAACTGTCCGTGGCGGATATAGAGGAAGTTATAAGTGAAGACGACTATATGGACAAGGCAGGCGCTTATGCAATCCAGTCTATCGGCGACCGTTTTGTAGAGGAGGTCAAAGGCGATTATGACAATGTTGTGGGGCTTCCTGTCCGCAGATTGAGAGAGGTTCTGAATATGTTTTATGCGCCTGAATATGAAGTGGAGATAGAGGATATAGCGCTACCCAAAAACTGGGGGGTTGGAAGAAGCGAAGGTATGGTTGTTTTTGTCCCCGAAGCGGTATATGGGGACAGAGTAAAGGTTGTTCTGACGGAGAAGAAGAAGCGGTTCGCATACGGCAAAATCTCAGAGGTTATAAAACCTTCTCCTTACAGAACAGAGCCGGAATGCGGATTTTTCGGCGCTTGCGGCGGGTGTGCGCTGCAGTCGTTGGAATACCAGCAGCAACTGATTCTTAAAGAGAGGTATCTCACCAATACTATCCAGAAGATAGCGGGGAAAGATGCCCTCGGCGGGGTGATGTATGAGCCCATCGTCCCTTCGCCCGACATCTTTTACTATAGAAATAAAATGGAGTTTGCGTTCGGCAAAGAAGACGGGAAAACGGTCATTGGCTTAAGAGAGCGGTTCTCTCCCGATAAGAGCCGCAAAAAGAATACCGTAGCGCTTACTGGATGTAAGATATTCAGCAAGATAGCAGAAGACATATTACCTGTCTTTGCAGAGTTTGCTGATAAAACAGGGCGGGATGTCTATAACCCCTATACTAACGAAGGATTTTTCCGTCACCTTGTTATCCGCGAAGGAAAGAACACAGGAGAGGTTATGATACTTCTTATAACAAGAAGCGGAGAGCCCCCCGATTTGACGAAATTAGCGGATGTTCTGCCTGATAACGTTAAAAGTTTTTGGTGGGTGGAGAACGACCGCATATCAGATGTTGTCTCTTTTGAAAGGAAACACCACCTTTTCGGGAACACTTTCATAATTGAGCAGATGGAAGGGCTGAAGTTCAGAATCTCTCCGCAGTCATTCTTCCAGCCTAACACAAAAGCGGCGGAGTTATTGTATAACAGCATAAAAAAAGAGATTACAAAGGCAGGGGTGGAACATCTGCTCGGGCTTTATTGCGGAAGTGGAGTGATGGAGATTTTTTTGGCATCTGCAGCGCAGGATGTTGCGGGGGTGGATATAGAGCCGTTCAATATATTCTCCGCTGAAGAAAATTGCAAGGCAAATAAAATCCAAAACTGCCGTTTTTATCAGTGTCCCGCAGAGGACATTAAAAGACACAGGGGCATTGTGCAGAATCCTGATGCAATTATTGTTGACCCGCCCAGGGCAGGATTAAGCCGTAAGGCATTAACGAAAATTACGAGTATCGGAAGTAAACGGATTATCTATGTCTCCTGCAATGTCTCCGCGTTTGTCAGGGATACGGTAGAACTTCAAACGATGGGATATCGGCTGGAGAAACTCCGTCCGTTTGATTTTTTCCCGCATACGACACACCTTGAAACATTGGGAGTGTTTGTTCAAGAGTAGCGGATAAAAAAAGGATACGGCAGGGTGTCGGGATACCCTTTATCGCTGTGAATGGTTTTTTATCTCTATCTCGGTGGATGGCTCTGTCTTCTGGTATTTTGCTACTATCTCAACGAATTGCTCAAAAGAGATGCTCTCCCCTACCAGTTCCTTGAACTCGGTTATAAACGCTTCTATTGCTTCGGGGGAGATAAGCCCGCCCCGTATTATTGTGTAGAGCGTTTCAAACCCGTCTTTGTCCAGTTTGTCCGTGATTTGTGCGAGTTCTTCATATACGGCCTTCTTCCGTTTCTCTTCAATAATAGTGGCAAACTCTTCTTCCAATACCTGCTCCACCCTTATTCCGAACTCATACTCCGCTGCCATCTCCCCTATTGCGCTAACCTGCTTCTTTCTTCTTTTTCTTGCGAGCCACATACAGATATTTCCGTATATGATGGGCATCAGTATAAGAGGGATACCGAAATACATCCCCGTCCATAAAATCCCTATTACATTTGTGATGGAAGGATTCCCTTCGTGGACGCGCCTGATATAGTCCATAAAACTTGTAAGCACTCCTTCCCGAAGCGCAAATGTCCAGGAGTAAACAAAATCAGCAAGGATAAGCATAACCCCGAAGATAACACCCCGTAAATATCCGTAGTCCTGAGCGTTTTCTTCCGTAAGCGTTATAGGGATGCCTAAAAATTTTTTTACAGGCGTGAGCATTGCTGTGGTCAGGAGAAGCAGTTGTTCTTTTAGTTCATCTATCTCTTTCTCAAAAGAACCGTGAACCAACATCTGTTTCTCTTCGCCTTTGTATATCCCTATAAACCTGTTTATCGGCAATGAAAACCGGATATTAAAATAAGGGAATACGAAGTCCCTTTTGGTGTAAATATTCCATACACCGTAAGGCGCCTGTATCTCTGTCTCGTGGTTATACCCAAGATATCCTATCAACTGGTATGTCCGCGGGCTTATATCCTTATAATATTTTATCGCCTCATAATTCTTTTCTAAGAAAGCATCCATATCCTTATTTTACACCACAACAGCGCTTGGCAAAAATCAATATAATAAACAGATATAAAATGTTTTAAATACAACAAAGCCATAACCTGTTGACAGGTTTTTTTTTCAAAGGTATAATATGAGCGTCTCTGGCAACCATGGCGAAAGGGGTACACCCGTTCCCATCCCGAACACGGCCGTTAAGCCTTTCAGCGCCGATGGTACTGCTATCTGCAAGGATGTGGGAGAGTAGGTGTTGCCAGAGACATTTTTTTTAGGTTTATTTTTCTCATCTACAAAAATCTGATATAATAAATCAATACAAAACCGCACGCTTATTATTACTTATTCAGTATCTACAGGAGGAGAAATGGGGAAGGTATTTAACATTGGATTATTTGGACCGAACAAATCAGGAAAAACGTTGCTTGCGGAAGCGATGCTTTATAAAACGGGAATGATAGACAAATTCGGCGGAGTGAACGGAACAGCCACCACAATGGACTATGACGAAGAAGAGATAAAGAGAGAGATGGGTATTAACCTCTCCGTCGGCTATATCAAAAAAGATAACAACCTTATCTATTTCTTTGATGCGCCGGGATATCTGGATTTTATAGGTGAGCAGATTGAAGGCATGGAAGGGTGCGATATAGCAGTCCTTGTTCTTTCGGCGCAGGAAGGCATAACCACCAGCGCGGAGAAGATATGGGAGATGATAAAAGAGAGAGGGAAACCAACTATTGTCTTTATCAACAAAATGGATGCCCCTGAGGTCTCTTTTGAGAATATTTGGAACGACTTGACAACAACACTGGGGAAAAATCTCTTTACCGTTACCGTTCCTGTGGTTGAAAACGAGCAGATAAAAGGCGTGATAAATATCCTTGACAAAAAAAGCGGTGAAGACCCTGCCGTCCAGACATACTTTCAGCAGACAATGGATGTTATTGCGGAGTTGGACGATGTTTTGATGGAAAAGTATCTTGAGGGAGCGGACATCTTCTCCGAGGATATAGCGGCATACATAAAAAAAGGGTTTGTTGAAGGCAAAATCGTTCCCGTTTTCTCGGGAGCGGCTATTAGCCAGACTGGTATAGACGAGTTTATATCGTTTATACTTAAATTCCTTCCGTCTTCATCGGAGATGTTGCCCGTGAAGGCGCTGAAAGACGGACAGGAAGTGTTATTGGAGAGAAAAGAGGATGCGCCCCTTACAAGTATTGTTGTGAAGACCATTATAGACCCGTTTGCGGGCAAAATCTCATACATCAGGGTTTTTTCTGGCAAAATCAAGGCAAACTCGCAGTTTTTCAATGCCACCAAAAACGAAAAAGAGAGAATGGGGCAGTTATTGCGTATGCAGGGCAAAAAACAGGAGCAGGTCTCTGAAGCAGGTCCCGGAGAGGTTGTTGCTGTGGTAAAACTTGCCAGTTCACAGGCGCTGGACAGTTTCTGTGAACCGTCCAATATACTCAAGATTCCTGTCTCCCCGCTACCTGAAGGGGCTGTCTCTTATTCAATAAAACCGAAGGTGAAAGGAACAGAAGACAAACTCGGTAACGCAATAGGAAGAATAGCAGAGGAAGACCCGACCATCAAGGTGTTTAGAGACGAAGAGACGGGCGAGACCATACTATCGGGTATGGGAGACCTGCACATAGATATTGCGGTGAACAAGTTCAAGGTAAAGTTTGGTGTGGAGGTAGAAAAAGGCATCCCGAAGATTGCATATAAGGAGACAATAACGTCTTCTGCGGATGCGGAGGGAAAACACAAGAAACAGACAGGCGGCAGAGGACAATACGGACACTGCTATATCAAGGTGGAACCGCTTCCGAGGAGCGGCGGACTTGAGTTTGTGGACGAGATAGTTGGAGGGACCATACCCCGACAATTTATCCCGTCAGTGGAGAAGGGTATAAAAGAGGCGATGAAAAAAGGAGTGCTTGCGCAGTATCCGGTAGTTGATATAAGAGTCCGTTTGTATGACGGGTCATACCATACGGTTGACTCTTCCGATATTGCCTTCCAACTTGCAGGTGTTCTGGCGTTGCAGAAGGCGCTGCAACAGGCAAACTCTATTTTGCTTGAGCCGATTAGCAATGTTGAAATCAGGATACCGCAAGATTTTGTGGGGGATGTTATAGGAACAGTCAATGCGAAAAGAGGCAAGGTTCTTGATATGGCATCTTCAGGGAAAAACAGTGTAGTAAAGGCGCAGGTGCCTCTTGCGGAGATGGCGAACTATACCAATGAGTTAAGGTCAATAACAAGCGGAAGCGGCGCATATACAATGTCGTTCTCCCATTACGAAGAAGTCCCTAACCATATAGCCGCAAAGATAATAGAGGTCAGAAAACAGGAGAGGGAAGCACAGCAATGATGGAAAAAGTTGAGATAGAAGGGATTATATTTAACCTTATTGACTCTTCGCCCGTGGTGATATTGAGAAACGGGAAAAACAAGATATTGCCTATAGTTGTTGGCATACCCGAAGCGCAGGCAATACTTTTTGTTATAGAAGAGACATCGTTCCCAAGACCACTTACCCACGATTTGATGAAAAACATTATAGGGGAATGCGGCTGGGGTTTGTTGAGGGTGGAGATATATTCTCTTAAAAAGAACACCTATTACGGGCGGTTGATATTACAGAAAGACAAAGAGTTAATAGAGATAGATTGCAGACCAAGCGATGGCGTTGCCCTCGCATTGAGGTTTAAAGCGCCGATACTTGCTGAATCTTCGCTCCTTGCGGATATAGAGATAGTAAAAGCATACGAAGGAAAGACATTCGTTAAGGCAAACAAACTTGATAAGCCGATAACCAAAAAGGAGGCGGAGGCGTTCAGGAAGTTTATTGAAAATATCAGCGCAAAAGAGTTTTGGAAAACTTTAAAAAAAGAGTAAAGGAGGTAATATGTCTGGACATTCTAAATGGCAGAGTATCAAGCACAAGAAAATGGCAACAGATGCAAAGCGCGGCAAAATGTTCACAAAACTAATCAGAGAGATAATGCTGGGCGCCAAATCAGGCGGAGGCAATCCTGATACCAACCCCCGTTTGAGGATGGCGATAGACAAGGCTAAAGAATTCAATATGCCAAATGACAATATTCAGAGAGCGATAAAGAAAGGGTTGGGCGAAGAAGGCGGCATGCAGTTAGAGCAGGTTACCTATGAAGGTTATGCCGCAGGGGGCGTCGCTGTATATGTGGATGTGGTTACAGACAATAAAAACAGAAGCGCATCAGAGATACGCTCCTTATTCTCCAAGCATAACGGGAATCTGGGCGGCTCAGGCAGTGTCGCATGGATATTTGAAAGAAAAGGTTTTATTAGCGTCAATAAAGAGAAAGTGAAAGAAGACGAACTTTTTGAAATTATACTTGAAGCGGGCGCAGAAGATATGATAGCAGAAGACGAAGTATATGAGATTACCACTCCGCCTGAAAACTTTGATAATGTAAAAAAGGCGCTGAACGAAAAAGATATTCCGATAGTTGAAGCCAGCGTCACCTTTCTTCCTAAAAATACTGTGAAGGTTGAAGGAAAAACCGCAGAACAGGTTTTGAAGTTGCTTGACGCTCTTGAAGACCATGATGATGTGCAGAGCGCATACGCTAATTTTGATATCCCTGACGAAATAGTTAATGCGGATGCTTCAGAGTGAGATGACACAAAAAATATTAGGGGTTGACCCTGCCGTAAACAGGGTAGGATACGGACTCATTGAAGTGGACAATAAAACCCCCTTCGTATTATCCACAGGGGTTATCGCTTCCAATGTCTCATTGCCCTACAACCAGAAGGTCATCAATTTAACAGAAAAATTTGATACAGTCCTTGACAAGTGTTTGCCTGAAAGAATTATTATTGAAGAGATATATGTAGGAAAGAACGCAAGAATTGCGTTGAAGATAGGGCAAGTTACAGGGCTTATCATTGCCGCTGCAATAAGAAAAAACATTCCTTTCCATCTGCTTTCGCCCGCCGAGATAAAAGAGTGTATTACGGGTAACGGCAGAGCCACTAAACAGCAGGTCCAATTTATGTTAGAACACCTTACAGGATACCGCAAGTTTGGCAGCACAGATGAAAGCGACGCCGTTGCGGCGGCAGTCGCATATCTCCAACATAAAAAAGAACATGATTTACTATATTCAGGGTAAACTGGTATTTAAATCCCCGACCAGAGTTGTGGTGGAAAACAACGGCGTAGGATATACTATGAACGTATCTCTTGAAACAACACACGCTATCGGGGGAGAAGGAGAAGACACCCGCCTTTTTACCTATCAGGTGATAAGAGAAGAAGAGGTGCAGTTATACGGATTTGCCACAGAAGGAGAACGGGAGACATTTCTTATGCTTATCGCTGTCCCCGGAGTTGGACCGAAGGTAGCGTTGCGGATACTATCGGGATTTTCCACAGACGAATTATATCAGGCGATTCTCTCCGAAGACCCCGCCTCCTTTACGGGTGTCCCCGGCGTGGGGAAAAAGATAGGGGAACGCCTTATTGTGGAACTGAAACAGAAGATAGAAAAACTGCCTGTAGCTCAGGGGACGGAACACAAAGGGGCAAGAGATGTTTTTGCAGGAGCGGTAGAGGCGCTTATGGTTTTAGGGTATAGGCGGAAGGATGCGGTAAGCGCCATCAACAGGGTAATAAAAGGCGCAGGCAAACCGATGGGTATAGAAGAGGTTATAAAAGAAGCGTTAAAGAAAACATAATAAGTAAACAGTTTAAACAAGGATACAATGGATAAAGAGAGAATAACATCCCCGGAACCGGTTAATGAGGACAAAAGGTTTGAGAATGTCTTAAGACCGCTCTCTTTCTCCGAGTTTGTCGGACAGGACAAGGTAAAAGGGAACCTTGATGTCTTTATAAAAGCGGCGCAGGAGAGGGAAGATGCGCTTGACCATGTTCTTTTTCATGGCCCTCCGGGTATAGGGAAGACAACGCTTGCTTATATCATCGCCAATGAAATGGGGGCGAACATAAGGGCTACTTCAGGGCCTGTGATAGAACGGGCAGGCGACCTTGCGGGAATCCTTACCAACCTTGAAGACAAGGACATCCTTTTTATAGACGAGATACACCGCCTTCCCAGAACGATAGAGGAGTATCTTTACAGCGGTATGGAGGAGTTCTGCATAGATATTCTTATAGGGGAAGGTCCGAAGGCAAGGTCTGTGAAGATACCGCTGAAGCGGTTTACGCTTGTGGGCGCAACGACAAGGATAGGGCTTCTGACATCCCCTTTACGGAACAGGTTCGGCATAATGCATCGGCTGGATTACTACAACACAAAAGAACTGATGGCCATAGTAAAACGGGCGGCAGGGTTGATAAAAACAGAGATAACGGAAAAAGGCGCGGAAGAGATAGCCAAGCGGTCAAGGGGGACTCCCCGCGTGGCAAACCGCCTTCTCCGCCGTATCAGGGACTATGCGCAGGTTAAGGGGACAGGAGTAATAGACGAACAAATTGCAAAGCACGCGCTGGATAAGATGGATGTTGATGAGGAAGGGTTAGACGAGATGGACAAGAACATCCTTGAAGTTATTATCAACAAGTTCGGGGGAGGTCCTGTTGGCCTGAAGAGTTTAGCCATAGCGGTAGGGGAAGAGACCGATACCATAGAAGAGGTCCATGAAAGTTTTCTGGTAAGGAAAGGATTCCTAAAAAAGACAGCGCAGGGGCGGGTTGTAACCCCGCTTGCATATAAACATCTTGGATTGAATATTCCCGACACCGGCAACAATGCCAACTTGTTTTAGTTATGCTTAACACACTACACCTAAAAAAAAGATTTGGGAAGAAGGAAGCGGTAAAAGATATATCCCTTAATGTTGCTAAGGGCGAAGTGGTCGGACTGTTAGGCCCCAACGGCGCAGGCAAGACAACGACATTTGAAATGATAGTGGGCTTTCTCCGTCCCGACAGCGGTAACATCCTGCTGGACGAGAAGGACATATCAACGCTTCCTGTCTGGCGGAGGGCGAGAGAAGGGCTGCTATATCTTCCGCAGGAGATATCGCTGTTCAATAAACTTACCGTAGAGGAGAACATCTATATTATTCTTGAGGAATACTATACCAATAAAGAAGAGATGAGAGAGGTAAGCGACGGATATCTTGACAAGGTAGGTCTGCTTGATTTTAAAAAGCATATTGCAGGCACCCTTTCAGGCGGCGAGAAGAGGCGTCTGGAGATAGGCAGATGCCTGACCTTAAACCCTAAGTTCTTTCTGCTTGACGAACCATTTTCAGGGATAGACCCTAAGACCGTCTATGAACTGCAAGATACCATAGCAAACCTGAAAAAGGAGAATATAGGGATTCTTCTCACCGACCATAATGTAAGGGAAGCGTTAAGAATTACAGACAGGGCATACCTTATCAATAAAGGAGAGATTCTTGTTGAAGGGGCGCCTGAAACGATTCTTGCGCACCCTGATTCAAGAAAAGTGTATTTTGGGGAGAAGTTTAAGATATGAAAGAAAAAACAGAACCAAAGCAAAACCCTGCGCATATAGCGATTATTATGGACGGCAACGGGAGATGGGCAAATAAACAGGGGCTCCCGAGGATAGCGGGGCATCAGGAAGGTCTGAAAGCGACAAGGATAGCCGTGCAGGCGGCAAAAGACTGCGGAGTCAAGTATCTCACCCTTTATTCTTTCTCTGCTGAAAACTGGAAAAGGCCTGAGGAAGAGGTGAATTTCCTTTTTCGCTTAATGGAGGACACCTTAAGAAAAGAGGGAGAAGAACTCCATCAAAACAATGTAAAAGTGTTGTTTATAGGCAGGAGAGACGAACTCCCGCAGGAACTAAAAGATACTATGAAAAACATTGAAAAACTCACATATGACAACACAGGGCTGAACCTTATATTTGCCATCAACTATGGCGGCAGGCAGGAGATAACCGACGCAGTGCAAAAAATTATGGATTCAGGTGAGAAAAACATTACTGAGGATGTTATCCGCAAGAATCTTTATACAGCGGATATCCCGTTCCCCGACCTTATCATAAGAACATCGGGCGAAAAACGTATCAGCAACTTTCTTCTTTGGCAGGGCGCCTATGCGGAGTTTTACTTTACACCGGTTTTATGGCCTGCTTTTACCGAAGCGGATTTTTTGAAAGCGATAGGCGCTTATCACAGGAGACACCGAAGGTTTGGGGGTGCATCGTGAAAAAGGTTGTTATACTGGGAAGCACAGGCACTATAGGCCTGAACACACTGGAAGTGGTAAGACAGGGCATAGAGAAATTCAGGGTTATAGGACTTGCATGTCAGGCAAGCAGGGATATCCTTGCCGGCCAGATAGATGAGTTCCATCCGCCCTATGTCTGCACAGAAGAGCAGGACACTGCCTTTGAAAGCGCATATACAGGGACAAAGTTTCTGTATGGCGAACAGGGGCTTGAAGAGATGGCGGTGCTAAAAGAAGCGGATATAATCGTCTTTGCTATCCCGGGCATCAAAACACTGAAAGCATTGATATCGGCGATAAAAGCGAAAAAGACCATAGGTCTTGCGACCAAAGAGGTTTTGGTTGTTGCGGGCGATATTATTATGCCTTTGGCAGATAGGGAGAAAGCGGGCATTTTACCGATAGACAGCGAACATAACGCTATTTTTCAGGCGCTTGAAGGATTACCGAGACAGGATGTGGCAAAAGTGTATCTTACTGCTTCAGGCGGCCCGTTTTATGGAACCAGAATAAGAGAGGATGTCTCCCCTGAAGATGTCCTTGCCCACCCTGTTTGGAAGATGGGCAAAAAAATTACCGTTGATTCAGCCACGATGATGAACAAGGCGTTTGAAGTTATTGAGGCGCACCACCTCTTTAATCTCCCTGCAGACAAAATAGATGTGCTTATACACCCTGAGGCGCTTGTTCACGGGATGGCGGAACTGACCGACGGCACCATAAAAGGGATTTTTTCCGTCCCTGATATGAAGTTTCCTATCAGTTTTGTTCTCAACTATCCCGACAGAAACAACAGTTGCTGGGATAGGATTGACTTCGGACATACAGGACCTCTCCATTTCGTTCCTGTCAAAAAGGACGCCCTTTGGTTCTCCCTTGCCCGGCAAGCCATAGAAAAAAAGGGCTCGTTCCCTGTTGTCCTGAACGGCGCCAATGAAGAGGCGGTGGACCTATTCCTTGCAAAACGGATACGGTTTATGGAGATTCTTCCGCTTGTGCAAAAAGTTGTAGAATCGCATAATTATAAAAAGGATATCTCATTGGATGATATTGCATATTTTCATAATTGGGCAAAACATAAAACAACAGAACTCATAGGAGACAGCAAATGATATTTTCCGTAATATCCATACTAATACTTTTCTCCGTTATTATCCTTGTCCACGAGACAGGGCATTTTCTTGCTGCCCGAAGGGTCGGAATAAGAGTTGAAAAGTTCTCTCTCGGTTTCGGTCCGAGGATATTCTCCGTCAAAAGAGGCGATACGGAGTACCAACTCTCCCTTTTGCCGTTCGGCGGGTTTGTGAAACTTGCGGGGGATGAGGAAGGCGAAGAAAAGGAATCATATGAGAACTGGGAATATATGGGAAAGAGCCCCGGCCACAGGAGCCAGGTAATAGTAGCCGGCTCTATCGGGAACCTTGTCCTTGCTTTTTTACTGCTTATCCCTGTTTTTATGATGGGTATGCCGGGTTATGACGGGACAAAAATCGGCGCTTTGGTTGAAGGGTTTTCAGCCGAGACAACAGGGCTTGAGATAGGCGACGAGATACTGGAAGTCAACGGAACACCCTGTAAAGAGTGGATGGATGTCCTCCTAAATATTCGGAGAGCCATAGAAGTCTCCCATACCGACCCTGTTGAACTTGTGGTCAGAAGAGATAACGAAATAATAAATGTTAAAGCGATGCCGTCGCTTTATCAGGGGGATGAGGACGGCGCAGGGGTGTATATTTTGGGCATTACCCCAAAAGAAAAAACAGAGCGATATGGGATAGGGCAGGCAGTTGTTCGGTCTGCTAAGGAGTTTTATAAGATGTTATACAGCATATTTTTATCAATCAAGATGCTTATAACCAAACAGGTCTCCCCGAAGAATCTCGCAGGTCCCATAGGCATAGCGCAATGGGGCGCTGATATTGCCCGCAGCGGGTTGAGCAGGTTCCTTTATTATGTGGCGTTTATCAGCGTTAATTTAGGAGTTGTCAACCTTCTCCCTTTCCCTGTGCTGGACGGAGGACACCTTGCGGGGCTTTTAGGTGAACGGATTATAAGGCGGAAGCCCTCTAAAAAGTTTTTGGAGTGGTCAGCATATGTCGGGTTTATGCTTATTATCGGTCTTGCGTTATATGTCACATATAACGATATTCTGCGCGTTATGACGGAGATAGCGACAAAGAGGAGGGGCGGATAGTTGTCCAGAAGAAAGACAAAAAAGGTAAGAATAGGGAACATCTTTGTGGGCGGGGATGCGCCTGTTGCTGTTCAGGGAATGACAAAGTGCCTGACCGGAGATATAAAAAGAGTGGTTACGGATGCGCAAAGAATGGCGAAAGCGGGCGCTGAGATTATAAGAGTGGCAGTTCTCAATGAGGCGGATATACAAGGATTGCAAGCGCTTAAAACAAAGATAAATGTCCCTCTGGTGGCAGACATACATTACCACAGGAAATTGGCAATGCTTGCAATAGAAGGCGGTGCGGACAAGATACGGATAAACCCGGGGAACACCTCATCAAAGGATATAAGAGAGATAATCAAATTAGCCAAGGAGAAAAAAATTGCTGTTCGGATAGGCATAAACTCCGGTTCAGTCAAAATTAAAGGGACACTTCCCAAGAGCATGGTATCCTCCGCTTTGGACACATTAAAACTCTTTCAGGATGCGGACTTTCATTCAATTGTTGTATCATTGAAAACCCCTTCCGTTACGGATACTATCGCCTCTTACAGGGAGATAGCGGAGTATATGGACTATCCTCTTCATTTGGGCATTACAGAGGCAGGGCGCGGATACCTTGCTTTAAGCAAATCAGCGATAGGTATAGGGGCGCTGTTGCTTGAAGGCATAGGGGATACCATCAGGGTCTCCCTCACAGAGCCGCCATACAAAGAGATAGAAGCAGGCAGGGCGATACTGCAGGCGGCAGGCATAAGAAGGTTCGCACCCGAGATTATCTCATGCCCGACCTGCGGAAGAACTCAGGTGGATATAAGCGGGGTCCTGAAAAAAGTAGAAAAAGAAGCAGCGAAACTCCAAAAAACATACCCTGCTTTGAAAAACTTTAAGATAGCGGTGATGGGTTGCAGTGTCAACGGACCCGGTGAGGCGAAACAAGCCGATATAGGTATAGCGGGCGGAAAGGGAAGGTTTGTTTTATTCAAAAAAGGTATTATAATAGGAACCTATCAGGAAAAAAACATAGTGAATAAACTTCTGACAGAAACACGCAAACTTTTAACGAAAGGAGAAAAATGAAAGAAATAAAAATAGGAATTATCGGATTTGATACCTCCCATGTAACTGCATTCACGAAACATCTAAACGATGTCAACGACCCTTACTATGTGCCTGGAGGCAAGGTAGTGGCAGGTTATCCTTCCTTTAGCCCGGACCTTGAAGCAAGTTATAGCAGGGTGGATGGCTTCACAAAAGAATTGACGGAGAAATGGGGGGTTAAACTGGTCCCATCAATCAAAAAGTTATTGAAAGAGGTTGATGCGGTATTGCTTGAAAGCGTTGATGGCAGAAGACACCTGAAAGAGGCGTTGCCTGTGATTAAATCAGGCAAACCGCTATTTATAGATAAGCCGATGGCTGCAAGTTTCAAGGACACAAAAAAGATAGCGGCTCTCGCAAAACAATATAACTGCCCGATATTCTCCTCTTCCTCTCTGAGGTATGAGCATAATCTTATCAACTTACGGAAAGACAAAGAACTTGGAGCGATTATCGGGTGTGATGCGTTCAGTCCTGCATTGCTTAACCCCACAAACCCGGGGCTTTTCTGGTATGGCATCCACGGCGTAGAGATTCTTTATTCCTTTATGGGCGCCGGCTGTCAAAAACTCTTTTCAAAATACACCGAGGGGACCCATGTTGTTGTCGGTGAATGGAAAGACGGCAGGATAGGAACGGTAAGAGGGCTGAGGAAAGGCGCCTATTCCTATGGTGCTACGGTATTCGGAACAAACAAGGTAGTTCAAGCAACCTATGCGGAAGATATCCCGATATATGCGCAACTGATAAAAGAGATTATCTCGTTTTTCCAAACAGGAAAGAGTCCTATTCCCATAGAAGAGACACTTGAGATGATGAAGTTTATGCAGGCGGCAATGTTAAGCGAAAAAAAAGGAAAAGAGGTCTTCCTCTCCCAGATAAAGTAAAACTTACATAACACCATCGTTTCGCTATACACTGCTAATGCAATAGACATCACTGCAGTTGGCTTTGGCTTGGGTTCTATTATTTCCTACTATGCTTATTTCATTCTTATAAGGATGCCGACCTATTTTAACGCTTTATTTTTCTGAGAAGAGCGGTTTATCAATAAATAAACTCAGCGATTGAACATACTCTTATTGGTTAAGTAAACTTTTTTTACATTGCCCTTGACAAAATTTGTATTATTTGTTATATTGAAAGCGTAGAATATTCCATAGGATGAAACATTATGCGCAAAGAATATAACAAAAATGCAACCATCGCAGGTATCTCTAAACGTAATCGGGAGTTTTTAGATAAATTAAACCGAGAAACGAAGGGGCCTTTTTCCATTGGCGAAGCTGCAAAAATTCTTGATATAAAGATAGACAAAACAAGACGACTGATAGCATACTGGGTTGCGCGCGGTTGGCTGACTCGCATTAAAAAAGGTTTATTTATGACCGTGCCTTTGGGAGCCATTAGTCCATCTAATAGGAAAGGAGACCCTTGGATTGTAGCGACTATTATTTTTAAGCCCTGTTATATTGGGGGGTGGAGTGCCTGTGAACATTGGGGACTTACAGAACAAATATTCAAAGACATAGTTGTTTTTTCCTCCAGGAAACCGCAAAGAAAAAAACTTGAGATTCAAGGAACAACGTATATTGTAAAGAATACAAAAAAAGAAAAATTGTTTGGCACCAAAACGGTATGGCGTGAGCAAACACGAATTAATGTATCTGACCCTTCTCGAACAGTTGTTGATATTCTTAATGAACCCTATCTTGGCGGTGGGATAAGAAATGTATCAAATATTTTAAAAGAATATTTTGAAAGAGAAAATAAAGATGAATTTAAACTTCTTGACTACATCGGGAAGATGAAAAATAAAACAATATATAAACGGCTGGGTTATCTTGTAGAAACGTTGAAGATAGAAGCTCCTGATGTCATTGCGTCTTGTAAAAAAAAGATGAGTTCTGGTTATTCCAATCTGGATCCATCTTTACCTTCTAAGGGCAAGGTCCTGCGAAAATGGAACCTACGGATTAATGCTGCGTTATGATTACACATGAAGAGATAAAGAATTTGGTTGTTGAATGGAATATACGAGAAGACGTTATCGAAAAAGATTATGTTATCGGATGGGTTTTGTGGGGCATCGGTCAAGATACCGATTTAAAAAATAAGTGGGTTTTTAAAGGGGGTACTGCTCTTAAGAAATGCTATCTTGAAACATACAGATTTTCGGAAGATCTTGATTTTACTATTCTGCCTGATGGTCCTATTAACCCGCAAGATGTTCAACCATTATTAAATAGAGTTTTGAATCATGTAAGCGAAGAATCCGGGATAAATTTTTCTATAAAGACGCCCCAGTTGAAGCAGAAAGATTTTCCCTTGTATACCGAAGGCCGGATATATTATCAAGGGCCTCGCCGAGCCCCAACACCTGCCAGAATAAAATTGGATTTGAACGCCTCAGAAAAAGTTGTAAGCCATCCTATTTTAAAGCCCATAAGTCATTCTTATTCAGACACATTAAAGGGACAGGCCCAAGTTCTTTGTTATTCTTTGGAAGAAGTGTTTGCTGAAAAAATCAGGGCTATGGGCGAACGAGGATTCCCGAGAGATTTATACGATATTATTTTCCTTTTTCGGAACGGGCCCTTTAAAGAAAAAGCCGACCTTGTAAAAGCTGTATTAGTCTCTAAATGCAAATCAAAGGGAGTTCCACTGCCTACCTTTGAAAACATTAAGAATTCCCACTCATGGAATGAGTTAAAGATGGAATGGGGCAATATGCTGGGACACCAATTGCCTAAATTACCAGATTTTGAAGGTTTTTTAGCCGAGTTACCTGAATTATTCAATTGGTTAGAAAAACGGTTTGTTCCTGAACCACTTGCAGCTATACCTGTTGCCAAAGGGAAAGAAATAGGATGGCGTCCGACTCTTACGAGTTGGGGATTCAACATACCACTTGAACTGATAAGATACGCAGCTATTAATCATCTCTGTGTTAAATTAGGGTATAAGGGGTCAATAAGAATTATTGAACCCTATTCATTAAGGCGTACCAAAGATAACAATCTTCTTCTTTACGCAGTTAGAACGGACAATCGAGAAATTCGCGCATATCGGGTTGATCGAATTGAAAGCACAGAGGTAACCAGTAAAACATTTATTCCCAGGTTTCAAATCGAATTTTCCTCGCACAACTGAATCCAATCTATGTAATTTGTTTTGCAAAGTAATCTCACAGCTCTTGCCAGTTGTGTAATTCCTTGATAAGAGAGTTCCAATTAATACGCAAAAGGCCTACCAAATGGGATTATTGGGGAAAGGCAGCTCCGCAAAACTCCTGAAACAGCCCTAAACTGACATCTATTTGAGGGGTTCCTTAAGTTGTTGCATTATTGTTGTAGAAAAATCTCTCGGGAAAGAGGAAGGGGGGTAATTTTTATGGTAAAATATACTGCGTAACAGGTATGTTCAAGCAAGTCAATAGTTGAGAAATACATTGCCCCTGTAGCTCAGAGGACAGAGCAGCGGTTTCCTAAACCGCGTGTCGCCCGTTCGAGTCGGGCCAGGGGTACTTAAGGTCTTCTTGATGAGCGGTTAATTTCAGTATGTCCTATGGCTTATAAAACAAGGGCGGCGAAAGGGGTTTCAGGGGAAAGCGGACTCTCCCCTGCGCTTGTCATAGGGGGAGAAAATCAGGCAGGGGGGATGTATGAAAAAATGGCGTGTAATTATATCGGGAGGTATGGCGCCGGCAGAGAATATGGAGACAGATTACGCATTATGGCGGTCTGCCTCTAACGGCAAAAGCGTTCCTGTCCTGCGGTTCTACCAGTGGAGTCCTTCCGCAGTATCTCTCGGCTATAACCAGAGCCCCCAGAATATAATCAATACGGATTTCTGCAAAGAAAAAAATATCCCTGTGGTAAAAAGACCTACGGGCGGAAGCGCCATATTTCATGATATTGAACTCACCTACTCTTTTTGCGGGAATATAAAAGACCACCCTTCGTTTGCTCTCCCGTTTGCCTCGTATATTGCGGTATGCAGGGGTATTATCAACGGTTTACAGAGGTTAGGGATAGGCGCGGGGATACGGGGAATCTCCGAGAGTAAGGAGCCGTCTTATACCACAAGGGACTGTTTTTCTCTCTCATCAAGGCACGATATAGTTGCTAACGGTAAAAAGATAGTCGGTTCGGCGCAGAGAAGAAACAAGGATGCATTCCTTCAGCACGGCTCAATTCTTATTGATATAAACAGGGAACTATGGGATAATATCTTTACTGAAAAGACGGACTTTTCTAAGATAAACACCCTGAAAGAGTTACTTGAAGACGGTATCGCTGTTCATACGCTTATTGCATATATAAAAGAGGGTTTTGGGGAAGCGTTTGAAGTGTGTTTTGAAGAGAGCGTGTTAACAGCAGAAGAAAAGAGCAGGGATGAGAGAAGCCAATAACTTCAAGGCGGTTAAGAGCGTTATATCTGTTGTGTGGATAAACGGTATATCCACTTGAAACTTCTTACAGATTTTCTTAACATATGTATACAAGCCGAAGTTTAGCGATAAAAGTATATCACAATTCTTTTTGGTGTATACATCTGCACAGGAGGGAGTATGCGCAAAAACATAGTGGTCGGTGTTTGCGGTTCCATCGCTGCCTATAAGAGTGTAGAGATTGTAAGGGAGTTAAAGAAGAAAAACTGGGATGTGCAGGTTCTTCTTACCAGAAAAGCAGCGCATTTTATCACACCGCTTACGCTTTCGGTTCTATCAGGCAGACCTGTTTACACAGAGATGTTTGATGCAGAACATTTCAGGGAAGACCATATATCCGTAGCAAATTTTGCAGAGGTCATACTTATCGCTCCAGCGACGGCAAATATCATAGGCAAGATAGCATCGGGCATAAGTGACGATATTCTTACCTGCGCAGTATGCGCTTTTAAGGGGCCTGTTGTTCTTGCGCCTGCAATGAACGACAAGATGTGGTTAAACCCGATAACACAGGAGAATGTTGAAAAACTTCAAAGACACGGTTACCGTATTGTTCCGCCGCAGAAAGGGCTTCTTGCATCGGGCGAGGAAGGTGTAGGGAGATTGGCGGATATTGAAAAAATAATATCTTTTATAACAGACATAGGAAAGGAGTAAGAAAATGGGAAAGAGTTTTCCGCTTGAGCCGAAACAAGTTTCGCAGGTAGAGACAAAATACAGAAAGATACAGACAGCGATACCTGTTCCTGAATCCATACCAGTTCTTGAAAAACTCAGAACATACGAACCGCTTTCAATGAGCGGACAACCTCCTGTGGTATGGGACCACGCAGAGGGCGTGAATGTCTATGATAAGTATGGAAACAAATGGCTGGATTTCAGCGCAGGGGTGTTGGTAACCAATGCGGGACACTCCGCTCCTGAGGTCATTGAAGGGATAAAGCGCGTGATAGAAAAACCGTTGCTTCATAACTACTGCTTTCCGTCAGAGATAAGGGCGACCCTTGTGGAGAAGATTGCTTCCGTCTCCCCTGCCCCGCTGAAAAAAGTGTTTCTGCTTACCACCGGCGCTGAAGCGGTTGAATGCGCCTTTAAACTTGCAAGGACTTACGGGCAAAAGACAAACAAAAAAATAGTGATATCCTTTGAGGGCTCTTTTCACGGAAGAACACTGGGCGCCCAGATGTTAGGCGGGCTTCCGGGATTGAAGGAGTGGATTCTTCACCACGACCCTGATATCTGCCATGTTCCGTTTCCGGGAGAACCAAGATGCAAGGACAGAAGTTTTGAGTTCTTTGAGAGACGGCTGAAAGAGTTGGGCATCAACCCTGAGGATGTCTGTGCGGTCATATCAGAGACATATCAGGGTGTGAGCGGTGCGCTTATGCCTGTTGAGTATGCGCAAAAACTCAGAGAATGGTGCGATAAAAACAAGGCATTGCTTATATTTGACGAGATACAGGCAGGATTTGGCAGAACAGGCAAGATGTTTGGGTTTATGCATTACGGAGTCAATCCCGATATATTCTGTCTGGGCAAAGGGACCAGCAGTTCGCTTCCTATCTCTGTGGTTGTGGGCAGAAAAGAGTATATGGACCTTTATGAGCCGGGTACTATGACAAGCACGCATACAGGCAATCCTTTGAGTTGCGCCGCGGCATTGGGCAGCATAGACGCGGTAGTAAAACACAATCTTGTGGAGAACGCCGCAAAGATGGAGAAGGTTCTTAAAGAAGAACTTACGGCAATATACGAAAAATTTGATTGTATCCAGTTTCTGTGCGGAACGGGGCTTGTATGGGGGCTTCAGATGGGAAAGAAAGGAACAGATGCCCCTGACCACGACACTGCCTTTGAAGTTGTTAGGAGATGCATAGAAAAAGGGTTGTTGCTATTTGCCCCTGTCGGTCTTGGCGGCGGCACAATAAAGATAAACCCTCCGCTTATCATTAACGAAGAAGCGATAAGGGAAGGTTGTTCCGTCATTAAGGAAGCGATAGGAGAGGTTCAGGGATGAATATAACAAAACATGTGGAAGACGCTTTTCCGGAAGCGATAGATTTCCTAAAAGAAATTATGAGGATTCCGAGTGTTTCAGGCGTAGGAGAAGAGGATGTCCAGTATGTTATCAGGGATAAGTTCAGCCAGTTTGGGAATGCTTCTCTGGTTCCTGTTCCCGATACGATAAAACAAGACCCGGAATATACATTTGCAGAGAGAGAACTGGACTACTCAAAACGAAAAAATGTTGTCCTTGAACTCCCTTCGGAAGGACAGGGAAAATCGTTGATTATCAACTCTCATTCAGATGTTGTCCCTGCTGAAAACTGGGCGGATGCCTTTAACCCGCAGGAGAAAGACGGGATAATTTATGGCAGGGGCGCCTGTGATGCCAAAGGGCAGATAGCGACGATATACCTTACACTGCTTGCCCTCAAACAACTCGGCGTTAAACTGCAAGGGAAACTTACTGTGCAGGCAGTTATTGAAGAGGAGGTAGGGGGCAACGGAGCGCTCTCTCTCATAAGGGACGGCTATAAGGCGGATGGCGTAATAGTTCTTGAACCGACCGAGTTAAAGATATCCCCCGCTAACCGCGGCGCTGTATGGTATAAGTTAGAGGTCAAAGGCAAAAGCGTCCATATGGGCAGGATTACCGAAGGGGTGAACGCCATAGAAAAAACCTGTATTTTGATGCACAGGATGAAAGAGTATGAGAGCCGCCTGATAGAAGACAGCAAAAATGTTCCGTTGTTTGAAAAATACAGGCAACCGGTTCAGGTAAACTTCGGGACCATAAAAGGAGACGGCTGGCCTTCTATGGTATGCGGTTATGTGGCGCTTGAAGGGGGCGTGGGGTTTTTGCCCAATAAAGACCTTGCCACAATAAAGAGAGAGTTAACAGGGACCATAGAGGAGTGCGGCGACCACTGGATTCTCAACAACTATAAACTCTCATTCCATAAACTCCATAATGACGCTTACGCAATACCTGCAGACCACCCTCTTGTTGAGGCAATGAAACAGGGAACGAAAGACATAGGGGCAGACCCTGTGGTGGACGGTTTCCTTGCAAGTTGCGATGCCCGCCTCTTTAATAAAGTGGGAAAGATGCCTGTTGTGGTGTTCGGACCCGGCAAGATAGAAGATGCCCATTCAGATACGGAAAAAATCAAGACAGAAGAGATAAAAAAAGCAGCGGAGATTCTTACAGCCGCAGTGATTAATTGGTGCGGGGTTATCTCATAAAATAAACCCGAATCCGCTAAGGACAGGGTTTTATTCCATAAGGTTCTTCAATGTAAGGGATTCTTTCAGTAAGTCATCAACGGACATCTCTTTCAGAAAGTTTACACCCCTGCTCGCCCTGATGCGCGCGTATTTGCTTGCTCCGAAGAAGTCCCTGCCGAGAATCCGTTTTATGACGCTTCCCTGCTCAACCAATATCTTTACCGCAAGTTCAGAGAAGGGTCCGTCATATTCATAACTGGGGAACGATGCGCTTCTTTGGGATGCAAAACATATATCAAAAGCGCTTTTGATTATGGCTATGGAGTTCATTGATACAGGCACATAGATATTTGTCTCCGAAGGGTGGAACCTATCCCAGATGTTTCTATAACCCCAGACAACAATCTTTTTCTTTGTTTTTTTCTTATATATCGCCAGCGCTGCCGCAATTATCTGTAATACTTTATAGTGTGTGTCAGGTCCGCTTCCTTCAGGGTCAAGGGCTACTGTGATAACATCGGGATTTACTTTATTTAAGATGGAGAGAAACGGTTTTATGTCCCGCTCTTTCTCCGGCTGAGGCGTAAATATGTCCCCCGTATAGAACCCAAGCCGCAGATGGAAGATATTGTTGCAACCGAACCCAAGGTGCGCCCACAGGAGTTCTTCCTCCCATTCGCGTATCATTCCTTTCAATTTCTGTATGTCAGGTATGTCTTTTTTACCTGAATAGGAGTTAGATAACTCCCCTTTCAGTGATAGCGTCTTTTTTAATACTGTCTTCGGGTCGGCGTCTTGGGTCAGTTCAATTATGTTTCTGTATGTTCTGCGCGCTTCCGCCTCTTGTATAATCTCCTCTGTCCCTGCCGCTACGCCGTCAAGGTATCTGTATATATCCCTGTTTCTGCCTACCACATTATCCGGATTAAAATATGTTTTGTCTTTCAGCAGCCGGTTTATTATTCCTGTTTGTATGCGTTTCTCAAGGTTTTCCAGTTGCGAGAATGCGTAAGAGTTGGTAATGGATGTGAATCCGCTGGTAAGGGTAGCGAAGTAATGGTAGTTAGTCGGTTTCCTTACAAGATGAAGTATGTAAGGAAGATATCCAAGCATTATGTCGTCATGGTGCGGCGCTGTATGTAAAAACACCCTGTTACCTGTCTCGTCCATCCCTTTTTCCACCCTCTCTCTGAAACTGCGGTCTATCGTGCGCAGGGTTGCTTTTATGCTTCCTGCCTTCTCTTTCTCAAGAAGAACCTTGCCATAGATATCCTGCTTAATATCGGTCAGGGACAGGTCCTTTATGTTTTTGTTCAGTTTATACGAGATGTCTACAAGAATCCGTTCTTTTTCGGGGTAAGGCAGCGGAGATGTCTTTTTTAGCCGTTCCAATTGCCTGCCTGTTAATTGTGATGCAGCGCCTGCGGTAATATAAAATCTTGCGCCGCTTGTTTTTTGTAATACCGTAGCGGGATAAGCGATATCAGGCGGGCTTTCAATGGCGTCTCTTACCACCTTCGCCTTGCTTTCACCCGTAGCCATAACTATGGCGGTTACGGAAGGGTTCCGTATAATAGTGGTCAACCCTATCGTGATTACCACCCTGTCTCTTGCGTTTTCAATGCCGCCAAGGTCAGTGGCGGCAGCGGCAGCGGTCTCATAATTGATTTTAAGGACTCTGGTTGTGGAGTTGTGGTCAGAGCCCTTGATGTTAAAGGCAATATGTCCGTCAGGTCCGATGCCTCCCAGAAAAAACCCGATACCTCCTGCTTCCGCTATCTTTTCTTCATATTCCATTGCGAACCTGTCTATCGCATATATTGCTCTCTGCTGTTTTTCTTCCTGATGGTTTCTTGGGTTTTTGTATCTTAATGAAAGGTCCACCTTACTGTCAGGGAAGACCGATGCCAATGTCTCTCCTTTCTTTGCCCCTGTCAGCCAAGTGTCCAGAACAAACGCTTTTTTCTCATCAAGCCCGAACCCCTTTATGTAAAAGTTCCGCACATAATGGCTAAAACTGTTCTCTCTTTTGGGGTCCATAGGATAGAACTCGTCTATCTGGACAAACCTATAGTTTTTCATATTCGGCTTCACTGATGTCTCTATGCCCCAGGAAGCCAGTTCGTCTTTTACTTTTTTGCTATCCCAGTTGTTAAGATAAAAATTCATCCACTTTATAAAATATTCAGGGGTTTTTCCTGTGGGCAAAGAGATTACGCCTTCTGGGTTTAGTCGGAGCCATTCAATAAACCGTAGTGATATAAGATTTCCCAGTGAAGGAAAATTGGGGATTTCTAAGGTCTTTATTCTTTCAGAGGGATACAATAACGGCTTTCCGAATCTTTCAACAGCGATTCTTTCCACCTCAGAGCAGTTATTATATTTTTTCATTAGGTCCTCCGCATTAGTCTGAATATTCAGAGATGCTATTATATCATAAAACAGGGCATCCCTTTTATTTGCTTCACTTCTTCTTATAGCGTTCTATTAACAGAAAAATCATTTTACTACTTTTAAGTGTTAAGTCAAAACCTGTATTATGCGCGGGGATGCGCCTTATTGTAAAACTCCCGCAATTTTTCAAGCGTAAGGTGTGTATAAATCTGGGTGGTGGTGATTCTCTCGTGTCCCAGCAACTCCTGCACAGTTCGCAGGTCAGCCCCGCGTTCCAGCATATGCGTGGCAAAGGAGTGTCTGAAAGTGTGTGGTGTGACCTTCTTTCCTATCCCCGCCTTTTTAGTGTATTTTTCAACAAGCCGTTCTACGCTTCTTGCGGTAAGCGGCTTGCCGTATTTATTAAGGAACACATAATTTGTCTGTCCCGACGGTCTTATCTCAAGATACTCTGTCAGCGCCTTTATAGCAGGCGTTCCCACAGGGGCGACCCTCTCCTTCTTCCCCTTGCCTGTTATTTTTACGGTCTCTTCAAGGAAGTTTATGTCCTTGATTGCAAGTGATGTAAGTTCTCCCACCCGTATGCCTGTGGAGTATAAAAGTTCAATAATTGCCTTGTCCCTCAACATCTGCCAGGAATTGCCGCTTGGCGCCTGAATGATTTTTATTACCTCTTCTTCCGAAAGAAACGAAGGGAGTTTCTCTGGGACTTTAGGGGTGTAGAGAAGCAGGGCAGGGTTGACGCTTATCAGTTTTCTTTTGGCAAGGAATTTGAAAAACGCTTTTATGCTTGCCACCTTTCTGGAGATACTCTTCTCGGTGTATCTGTCCTCTGCCTTCAGGTAGGAAAGAAACCCGATAAAATCCTTGTATTCAACCTCTTTGAATGTTTTTTTCCGTTTCTTTCTTAAAAACCTGATGAACTGCGTTATATCCGTATCATACGCTTTCAGGGTATTCTCAGAATAGTTTTTTTGGTGTTCAAGGTATTCAAGAAATTTTTTGAGAATATCTCTCATCAGTCAATACTGCCCTTTGTTGAAGGGATAGTTGTTCCCTCCGCCTTGACCGCTTCTTTCAGAGCAAGCGCAAGGGACTTGAATATCGCTTCGTTGATATGGTGCAGGTTATCGCCATACATAAAGTTTATGTGCAGTGTTATGCCGCTGTGGGTGGTGAACCCTTTAAGAAACTCTTTTGTATCGCCTATCTCAAAACTCCCCTATCGTCCTTTCATATCCGGAACATTGAATACAAGCAGCGGTCTTCCCGATATATCCAGAGATGTATTGATAAGCGTTTCGTCCATAGGGGCAGAACTAAACCCAAACCTTGTTATCCCCTTCTTATCCCCCAACGCTTTCTTTATCGCCTCCCCGAGACAGATGCCCGTATCTTCAACAGTGTGGTGTGTATCCACATGCGTGTCACCAGTCCCTTTTATGGCGATATCAACTCCCGAAAACCTTGAAAGGAGAGTAAGCATATGGTCAAGAAACCCTACGCCCGTAACTATATCGCTTATTCCTTCTCCGTCAAGATTCACTTCAAGAGATATGTCTGTCTCTTTCGTTTTTCTCTCTACTTTGCTTTTTCTTTCCATACCCCTCATTTTACTACTTTGCTCTTGCAAAATCAAGAGATATACTCTCCTTGCTTCTCCTGTTTACTTCATTGTTGTATAATGTATAATACATTAACGGACTTGACAAGTGTTTGGATGTTAAAGTAACCTGTTCTGCGTAAGAGCAATAACAAAAGTTATCAAAACCGTAAACGAGAAAACCTGCAGAAACTCAATAGGAGGGGATTATGCGTTCTAAAAAGTTATCGTTGACGATAGGGCTTATTGTAATACTCGGGATAGCGCT
>JAAYXZ010000072.1 GCA_012515635.1 Elusimicrobiota bacterium | reverse complement strand
TTCAAGATAAAGGTGTTCAACTGTTATGGCCTTTCAGAGATGAACGGTCCGGGTGTTGCTTTTGAGTGCGAATATCAGAATGGGCTTCATATATGGGAAGACCATTATTATGCAGAGATTATAAACCCAAAGACAGGCAAGGTTTTACAGGATGGAGAGGAAGGGGAACTTGTGCTTACCACTCTGCAGAGGGAAGGTATGCCGATTATAAGATACAGGACAAGGGATATCACTAAAATTATGAAAGGAAGATGTCCCTGTGGGAGGACACATAGAAAAATAGCGAGGATAAAGGGAAGGACGGACGATATGTTTATAGTTAAAGGCGTGAATATCTTTCCATCCCAGATAGAGACAGTGCTGATGCAAACCCACGAGGTTGATAAGAACTATAGAATAGTGATTGACAGAAAAGACGGATTGGATAATCTTACGGTGGAAGTGGAGGTAAAGAAGGGCTTCTTTGACGGAGAGTTAAGCCATTTGACCGCTATTCAGGAAAAATTGGCAGATATGATGAAAAACACGATACTTGTTAAGCCATCTATTAAGTTGGTGGAGCCGGGGTCATTGCCTTCTTCCACAGGCAAATCACAGAGAGTTCAAGATAAAAGGAGAGTATGATATGGGAAAGCAGTTATCTATATTTATGGAAAATAAACCTGGGAAAATAAACAGAATTACGGGTATTCTGCAGAAGGAAGAGATAAATCTTAAAGCAATGACTATAGCGGACAGCGGAACATTCGGTATAGTAAAAATAATGACAGATAACAACAAAAAAGCATTTAATGTCTTAAAAAAAGACAATTTTCTGGTCTCCTATCAGGATGTTGTTGTGGTGGAGATACAGGACAGGGTAGGTGCGTTTCATTATGTTGCAAAAATTCTTGAAGACGAAAAAATCAATATAGAGGATGCTTACGGATTCATAATAGAAGCAGATAAAAAAGCAGTGCTTATTTTGAAGGTTGCGGAACCAAAGAAAGTTGAAACTTTGTTGAAAAAGCAAGGATATAAACTTATTGAGGATTTTTAACAAAGGAGAGATTATGAGAAAAATAATAGTGTTTTTGTGTCTTGTGTTTGCAGCATCCTCTTTTGCAGGAGATACATTCAATTGCGGCGTTTACTTTAGGTTAAGGCAGGAGTATTTTGATAATGCTTTTAATTTCCAAGAAGATACATCAAAGGATGACAACTATTTCAGGATTAAGGCAAGTTTGTGGGGCAAATGGAATTTTACTGAGAATGTGAGTTTGTTTACAAAACTTACAAGTGAACCCAAAATCGCTGTTTATGAAGACGGGGTAATGGCAAAAAACAGAGAGACATGGGACGAAGAGATATTTTTTGATAATCTGTATCTGGACATAAACGATATATTTGGATGTATGGATTTAAGATTAGGCAGACAGGATTTTCTTATGACTCACGGGGAGGGGTTTGTGATAATGGATGGCACCCCTTCCGACGGTTCAAGGTCTTTTTATTTTAATGCCGCAAAGGCGGCCTTCAGGATAGGGGAAAACAGCGTTATTGATGTTATCTATGTTGATAACCCTGCGAAGGATAGATATCTGCCTGTAATAGATTGGCAGGACAGAGGTCTTGTTAAAACAGATGAAGACGGTATTATTGTTTACGGTAAATTTAAAGTGCCTGAACAGTTATCTCTGGAGCCATACTATATATACAAGTTTGAGGATGACCTTGTAAATAACCTTGCCTTGAATACCGTGGGTAACAGGATTTCTCTTGATTTTGCCCCATGGCAGGTAAGGGGAGAGATTGCATATCAGTTTGGCGAATATAAGGACGGTATTGATAGAGAGGCGTGGGGTGGACAGGCGTATATCAAAAGAACTTTTAAGGAATCAAAATTTTCACCCTCTTTGGAGTTTGGTTATGCGTATCTTTCAGGAGATGACGAATCAACAACCGATAAGAATGAGGGATGGAACCCTGTTTTTTCAAAATGGCCATGGATAAGCGAACTATACATTATGGGATATGTTATGGAGCGGGGAGAGCCGGGTTATTGGAGTAATTTACATCTTCTGCGGACAAAATATGATATGAATCTTACCGAAAAGACGGGGCTCTCTTTGGCATATAACTATCTTTTGGCGGATACATCTCCTGCTGTGGCAACTCCTCCTTTCGGAGACGGTTTTTCAAGAGGGCATATTGGGCATGTTATTCTTACCCATAAGTTTAATCAGAATGTGGATGGACATCTGCATCTTGAGTATTTCAAACCGGGCGATTTTTATTCGGAGGACAACAGGGATAACGCTATTTTTATAAGGTGGCAACTGCAAATGAAATTTTAAGGCGGTAAGCATGCAAATTACAAGACCTGTTGTTGACCATATTCAACGGTTGTTTGAGGATGTCTATGGGCATTGCTTCTCTGTTTTTCATTCTACCTATTCTTTTTGGAAAACGACAGATGCAAAGACGGATATTAAAACAGTTTTTACTTCTCAATATATATCTGCCGGTGCTTGACAGAGTATAAAGATTTAATAAAGGGGTGTAAAAACATGACAAGCAAAGAAAGAATAGAGGCAGTAATACAAGGTAAGATGCCGGACAGGGACCCTGTCTCTCTTTATAAAATAAATCCCTTTGAAAAACATAGTTTCTGGGCGCAGTATAAAAGTTTTGAGAACTTGCTTTCAGCGGCACGGGAATATCAGGATACTTTTCATCTCTGGCGTCCTTCCACAGGGTTTTTCTTTTCTGCCCCAGGTAGTATAGACATAGTTGTTGATGAAGTTGAAGATACCCCGCTCTCCAAAACATTAAAACTTTCTGTGCAGACAAAGAGAGGCTCTTTGCAACGTATTACAAGAACTTTTAAGACAAGCACACATCATTGGATTCAAAAACCGTGGGTGGAGAGCGAAAAGGATATACTTAGGTTTTTGGAACTTCCCTACGCTACATTTAATCCTGATATCTCTGAGTTTTTTAGAATATGCAATGCTCTTGGAGATAATGGTGTCTGTGTGATTGCGCTCCCTAATCCGCTGGCAGTTGTATATGAACTCTTTGCGCCGGGCGATATGCCGCACTTTATCCTTTCTTCCCCTAAACTCATATCCAGATTGCTTGATGAGATGCAGCGGCGGTTGATAAATCTTTATAGGTTTATATCCACAAGTATAACGAACGCTATTATAAGGATAAGAGGCGCTGAATATGCTGTTGCGCCCAATCTTCCGAAAGAATATTTTAGTGATATAAAAAAATATTTTAATAATTTTATATTGAGATATGACAGAGAACTGATAGGGATTTTGAAAAGAGGCGGTCAAAATTATGTGTGTTATCACTGGCATGGCGATATTGAGGAACACCTCCCGTTTATGCTTAAGTTGGGCATAGATATCCTTGAACCCGTGATAAACAGCGTCCAGAAGCCATATTATATTACGAGGATAAGGCAGATAGTTGGAGACAATATAGTGCTTATGGGCGGGCTTAATGCAGAAGAACTGGAGTTTAGGAGCACAGCGGAGATTGTTGTTATGACCAGAGATGCAATTCTTCAGGGCGGAAGAATGGGGCGGTTTGTTCTTATTCCCTCCAGTATCCCTAAAACAAGTCCGCTCTCATTACAGATGGAAAAAAACTATATACAGTTTTTGAAGACAGGCGTTGAAAGTGGAAAGTATTCCATCTAAAAAAACCTTAACTTAGAATTTATCGTTTCTTTATTTCAAGATTTAAACTTCTTTCTTATTGCCATAACTATATTCTTGATGGTATTTTCAAGGTTTTTGTTTATAAAACGGAGGTCGTACTGGGAGAGTATGATTTTTCGCTCTTCTTTTGCCGCCTCTAACCGTCTTTGTATCTCTTGCTCTGATAAGTTGCCGCTTCTTTCTCTTATTCTTCTCTCCTGTTCCTTTATAGAAGGAGGCAGTATGCCTATAAGAACTGCTTCAGGGAATCTCTTTTTTATGCTTCTCCCTCCCTGTGTGTCAATTATCAGAAGCGCTGTCTTCCCTTTCTTAATAGCGGAGATAATATCTTTTTTGGGAGTTCCGTAATAATTGCCGTAAACCTCTGCCCATTCTGCAAGGTCATTATTGTCAATCATCTCTTTGAATTTAATGGGCACTACAAAATGGTAATCATGGCTGTCTTGCTCTCCGGGGCGCGGTTTTCTTGTTGTGAAGGTTGTAATAAGTTCTATATCTTTAATCTGTTTATCAAGCGCTTCTGCAATGGTTGTTTTGCCTGTTCCTGAAGGGGCGGATATAACCAGAATTTTTCTATTAACGTTGGGCATTTGTTTTTTATTTGTAAGGACTAATACTTATCGAGGCCTAATATTGTTCTGCGTTTAGGACTGAATGCGCCGTCTTTTTTAATTTTTTCAACAGCTCTTCTTGCTACGTTATCAGAAGCATTTTCCTTGAGTTTGGTTTCCCATATCTCTAATGCCTTGTCAACCTGTCCGTTTAGTTCATAGGCATGGGCTAAAACGTTATCCACATAGGCGGGATGTGGAAACTTTACTGCTTGCGCAAGTTGTTTTGCGGCATTGGGATAATCCTGCCCTTTATGGTAATATGTCCATCCGAGTTCAAAATATACATCATATTTTTCAGTGTTATAAGAGACCCCTTTTGTAAGAAAGTTTATACCTCTCTCATACCACTCTATCTGTTCTCTTACGGACGCCAGGAGTTTGTGGGTTATCTTTATCATATCCGGGTGTGTCTGTTCAATTTTAGATAATTCTTCTTCGTATCTGTTCAGTAATATGAAGGCTTCAGGCATCTCTTTTTCTGTAAGCCATTTTGTGTTATACGCAGACATCTCTTCATTAATTTTCCATAACGCTTTAGCGATATTAATCACCGGTTGAACTCTCTTTCTTTCAGCGTTATCAAGGGACTCGTATGTAGATATCAATTCCGCATAAAACTCCTTTGTATCCTCTGTGATAACATGAAAGATATTGTAAGACATATGCCAGCCGCCAATAGCCCATACAGAGACATATTCGGGCTGTAACCAACTTACTGCGTCAAAGAGAGGCAACATCTTATAGTGCTGTCCTTTATGCCAAAAATCTTCTATGTTCAGCCAGAGCAAATCTGCCGCAATGCCCTTGAATCCGCTTAGGACTAAACTTCCCGCCATCTGCCCAGGCATAAGCAGAATTCGGCTTTCAAGGTTCTCCATAGCTTTTCTGGGGTTAATTATTTTTATCTGAAGAATACTCAACGGGATATAAAGCAAAATAGCGATGAAAAGCAATATCCTGTTAAATTTTTTATTCATACTTCCCTCTTATTAAAGAAGTAAATACCTATCAATAGCGCAATGACCATATAAAGTATGCCGTAAAGCACATTTGTGCCGACATATTTCCATGAAACTGACACCCCAACTACAACTTTGTCTTTTATATTAAAGTTTTCATAATTAGGAAGAATGCTATAAAACGCTTTTCCTAATCTTTGGAGAAGGGTGTTCTCCACTCTTTCCAATATCTGTGAGCCGTAAGATATCAGATGGCCTACAACATAAAGAAAGAAAGAGAATATGAGATTGAATGCTTCCGTTGCAAATGTAGCGACTGTAAGGGTTATAGTGCCTATGAGAACAAGTTCAATAAAAATCAAAATAAGCGCTTTAAAGATATTAATATCTGGAGGGCTTTTTTTGATTAACAGCAATACAATAAAAAATAGGGACATAAATACAAAGTTTAAAAATATAACCAGCGTTTGTCCTGTCAGTTTCCCTATTATAAAGTGGCTCCTTTTTATAGGTTTGGACAAAAGCGGATAGATAGTTCTTTTTTCTATCTCTCCGGATACGGCTGTAAGCGCAGTAAATATGGCGATGAGCGCTCCGAAAAACTCAATACTGGCAAAGCCGACATCCTTTATCATCTTCAATTCGTCTTCAGCGGCAAGGAAAGAAAAGAATCTGGATGCGCCTATAACTACCAGAGCAACTACAAGCAGGACATAAAAAGTTTTTTTTCTTAAAGATTCTTGAAAGGTATTAAGTGCTATAACCCATGCCTTCTTCATAATTGTCTCCCTTTTTTATACTATTCTCTATTTTTGTTCTGCTGTATCAAATTTTTCTATGGCTTTCACAAAGAGGTCTTCAAGATTCTCTGCTTGATACTCTTCCAGTAATCCGGTAAGGGTTCCTGTGGTTAAAAGATAGCCCCTATGAAAGATTGCAATTCTTGTGCATACCCGTTCAACCTCTGATAGAAAATGGCTTGACAGCAAAATGGTTTTACCTGACTTATTCAGTTTTATTAGAAGGTCTCGCGTCTCTTTGCAACCAATGGGGTCAAGCCCTGTGGTCGGTTCATCAAGAATAAGAATTTTAGGGTCATTTATCAAACTTGTCGCAAGCCCTATTCTTTCAAGCATACCTTTGGAATAGTGTTTGAGAGCCAGATTTCTTGCGTTGTATAGACCTACAAGGTTAAGGAGTTCTTCGGTTCTGTCTGCTATGGTTGATGACGGAATGTCAAAAAGTTTGCCGTAAAACTTCAGGATTTCAGGTCCGGTAAGATAGTCATAGTAGTATGGGTTTTCAGGTAAAAAGCCGATATTTTTCTTTGCTGCTATGGAGAACTGGTTTTCTCCCATTATCGCTATCTCGCCGGCAGTAGGAAATATAATCCCTAAGAGGAGTTTCAAACTGGTTGTTTTTCCTGAACCGTTAGGACCCAGTATTCCGAATATTTCACCTTCCTGAATATTTAATGTTACATCATTTAGCGCGACTACTTGCCTTTTTTTTCCTAAGGTATATACCTTGCTTAACCCTCTTGTTTCTATTATTGCCATTTATCCCTCCTGCTGTGTATAATTCCTTATATTCTACTAAATTTGTTAATTAGTGTCAAATAGTGTCAAACTTTGAATAATCGCTCTGCCAAGCAGGATAAAAGCATTCCTTTTTTTCCTAAATAGGCAATATCTTTCTGAATTTTTTTATAATAAGTTTCCATACGATAATTTAATTCTTCTATGTCTCCTTCCCTGTCTTCTATATCGTCCCTTATTTGAAACGCTATACCGAAATTTTTGGATATATTAAGTAGTTTTCCTTTTTTAACCGTATCAACCTTTTTAAAAAAAAGCGGCGCAGAAAAACATAACTGGAATAATTTTCCTGTCTTCATAAGGTCAAGATTTCTTTTGACCCGTTCCGTCAGTTTTTTGTTTTTCTGCAATATATCCACTGTTTGCCCGCCTGCCATTCCTTGAGAGCCGATGGCATCTGCTGTCTTTTTTATTAGTTCTGGACTGCCTGTCTCGGCAATCATCTTGAACCCGAGGGTTAAAAGTGCGTCCCCTGCAAGTATGGCTACCGCTTCATTGAACTTTTTATGGCAGGTCTGTTTTCCTCTTCGGAAGTCATCATTATCCATTGCAGGCAGGTCATCATGTATGAGGGAAAAATTGTGTATAAGTTCAATACCGCAGGCAATAGGCAGCATTTTGCGTTCTTCTACCCCGAGCATATCTCCGACTATAAGAACAATAAGCGGTCTCAATCGCTTACCTCCCGCAAATACGCTGTATCTCATTGCTTTGTGCAATATCTTGGGTTCTGTCTTCTCTGAAGGCAATGCCTTTGTCAGATGACGGTCTATGGTTTCCCGATATTTTTTAAATTCTTTGGCACAATCGTTCTTATCGTCTTTCATTTAGCACCCGCCCTATATAATTTTTCCATCCTTGTGCTGCCAAAACCGCATAAAATATCCTGTGGAATTGTTTTTAGCGTCTTTGCCATATCTTCTATCTCAAAGTTATCGCCGAATATTTGAATGATATCGCCTTGTTTTACATCTTTTCCTGTCACATCAACAAGCGTCTGGTCCATACAGATGTTTCCTACAAGGTTTAATCTTTGTCCTTTCCGCAAAAAATGAAAATTATTGGAGAGTTCCCTGCGGAATCCATCTGCATAACCAATTCCCGCTGTTGCTATCCTGCTCTTCTTTTTTGTTTTATATGTAAGGCCATATCCCAAAAACGTGTCAGCAGGCACATCTTTCACATAAAGTATTCTACAGAAACCCTTCAATGCAGATTTAAGTTGTAAGGTTTTATAAAGATATTGCTCTGTATATACGCCGAACAATAGAAGCCCTATTCTTACCATATCAAAGTTCTTATATGATTCGGGAATATTTAGAATGCCCGGAGAATTAGCTATGTGCTTTAATGGGATATGAAAATTTTCAATATTTTTCAAAGTGTTGGTGAACTGTTTAATCTGTTCCGTTGCATATGTTTTGTCCTTCCATCCGGCAGTGGCAAAATGAGAGAAGATTCCATCAATTCTTATTCCTTTGATAGACGCTGTTTTTTCTATGAAATCCTGTGTTTTTTCAGGCATAAGCCCTATTCTGCCAAGACCTGTATCTATTTTAATGTGGACAGAGGCATCTTTATCTCTTCTCCTCACTACTTTGGCAATCTCTTTGAGAATAACTTCGTCAAAAAGAGAGATGCTGATATCATTCATTACAAGGGTATCTATATTGTCAGGAAGAACAGGACCCATTATTAGCACAGGTTTTTTTATGCCTGATGCTCTTAACTCCATTGCTTCTGAATATGTAGCCACGCCGAATGAGTCAACATACCTCTCTATTCGGTTTGATATTTCGCTCATTCCCATTCCATAACAATTGCCCTTTACGCATGCCATAAATTTTTTCCCGGTATATTTTTTAATCTCTTGAATATTCTTGATTATCTTGCCGGTATCTATTTCAACCCATGCCCGTTTTTTCATTTAAGTTTTTTCCTTTTTTTCTTCCTGTCATTTCAAGCAGTCCTACTATAGAGAGAATGATAAACACCTGTAATATGATTATAAGACCGCCAAAGATATTCAAACTGCCAAGTAAAAGCGCTCCTATACCTGTGCATAACGTTAAAAGATAAATGAAGAAAATCGCCTGTTTATTGTTCATACCAAGGGTTACAAGACGATGAGAGAGATGGTTTTTGTCCGCCTGAAATATAGGCAATCTCCGTGTCTTCCTTATCCATATAACCGAGAGCGTATCAAAAAACAGAACGGAAAACACTATCAGGGGAGCAAATAAAGGAAGAAATGTTTGATGATGCTCATATCTGTAAAATGTTAGAAGTATAGCCGTTGAACCGAGAAAATACCCTAAAAACGAGCTTCCGCTCTCTCCCATAAAAATTTTTGCAGGTGGAAAATTGTATCTTAAAAATCCGATAACGCTTCCAAGAAAAACAGCGAGTATTGTTGCAACAAACAACTGAGAGAAGGCAACGGCAAAGATGAAGAGAATGGAACCGCTGATAATAGCGACACCGCTGCTTAATCCATCCATGTTATCCATAAGGTTAAAGGTGTTCATCATAAGAATTAACCAGAAGATAGTAAGAAAAAAGGACGGAAAGGCGCTTATAAAAGAGAGGCGAATCCCTGAGAAAAATATAATCATGGATGCTATTATTTGAAGAAAAAGTTTTTGCTTCGCCTTCAAGGTCTTTATGTCATCTATTACTCCGAAAGCGACTACTATCGCTCCGCCGACAAGAATTGCAGAAAGTTTATCCAATACGCTTTTTATGCCTGTGCTGTAATCTGAAAGAAAGAAGGATAATATTCCGTATTTCATTGCGATGATGCTTATCACAACAGTTATAAGCAGGGAAAAATAGATACCCAGTCCTCCCAACAGAGGCACAGGGTGTTTATGCGCGCTTCTTGATGAAGGGATGGAGATTACATTAAATCGCCTGGCAATCCTCCCAGATAACGGAGTTAAAATAAGGGATAATGACATCCCTGCCAAAAAAACTATAATATATACATATGACCACATAGCAATAAGTTAAAAGTTGTAATTCTTGCGCATATCTGTTCGTTGCCTGTAATAAAAGTGATAATTACGGCATAAACCTTGTTATTAGACGATAGAGCGTTAATAATATTAATAAAAGTATAAGGGTAAAAACTGTTGTTCCTATAAATTTCCCTGACCAAAGTTTCTCTCTCTCATACTGTTCCTCATAATAACTTCCCACTATTTGAGCTATCTCTTCAGGGCTCTTCCCTTTTATTGTCTCTTTCCACTCGTCACTTTCTATGTCTATCTCTTTCATTTTGTCGTTTGATTACCGCCTTTTTTTGTGTTATATTATCTTACAACTTTTAATGGCGCAAGTAAAACACAAAACAAGAAAAGAATGAAAAAAGTCAGAATCGGTGTTATTGGAATCGGCGGGATGGGTGTAAGCCACTGTAACAGCATAAAAAAATTAGAGAATGCTGAGTTGGCATTTGTATGCGATATTGATAAAAAAGTGGCTGAGACAAGAGGAAAAGAGTTCAATGTACCGTTTTTTACCGATTACAAAGATGCAATAAAGAGCAAAACAGCGAATGCAGTTACCATAGCTGCATTACATTGGCTGCATTCTGAGATAGCGGTCTACGCCTTAAAAAACGGATTGAATGTCCTTTCAGAGAAACCTATGACTGTCACGGTAGCGGATGCGGACAAGATGGTGAATGCGGCAAAGAAGAACAAAAAACTTCTTGCAGTGATATTTCAAAGAAGAACAGAGCCGTGGGTAATTAAACTGAAAGAGTTGATAAGCAAGGGAGCAATAGGAGAGATAACAAGAACTCTCTGTGTTGACCCATGGTATCGTCCTCAGGTGTATTATGATAGCGGGACCTGGCGCGCCACATGGAAAGGAGAGGGCGGAGGGGTCCTTATAAATCAGGCGCCGCATATAATAGATATATTCACTTATCTGGCAGGGCTTCCTGTAAAAATAGAGGCAAAAACCAGGACAAGAATGCATAAGATAGAGGTGGAGAATGAAGTGTCCGCTTTTTTAGAGTATAAAAATGGGGCGTGGGGCTATTATTATACGACTACCTGCGAACCATCATTCTTTCGGATGGAGATAGCAGGTGAAAAAGGTAAAATAGTAGTCAAAAACACAGAGATAACGCTTTATAAATATGATATGCCTATCTCTAAATTCACAAAAACAACCAAAGATATGTGGGCATCCCTCGGGATGAAAGAAGAGAAGGTTGAATATGAAACAAATATCCCGACAGGACATAATGAGATTATAAGAAACTTTGTTCAGGCGATACTTAAAAAGGAAACATTGCTGGTCTCCGGAGAGGAAGGCCTGAAGTCAGTAGAGTTTATCAATGCTTGTATCCTTTCAGGCAAAACAGGCAAGCCGGCCAAGATTCCTGTGAACAGAAAAAAATATGATATTCTGATGAAGAGACTTGTTTCTCAGTCCAAAGCAAAAAAAAGAGTAAAGGTTCAGAGGTTGACAGACCCGCAGTTTCTTAAATAGAACCGATAATACAGTTTTTATTCCCGCGTGTTTTTTTATCTTCTTTGCGTCTATTCTTTTACTGTCTCTCCCTTAGTTTTTATAAAACAACTAAATCTTTCACTGATACCCTTTTATGTGTAAAAAACCTTTCGTTTTTTTGTATTCTATCTTAGATAAGCATCGTATTAAACCATCAATAGTCAGGTTTTATAATTTGTGTTAAACTTTTAAGATAAAAAGGAGTAGAATATGGATACAAAGGTTTTTTGCATTTCATTTGTTTCCATTTTAACAGATTTTTTTATGCTTATCGGGAAAATATAGAGCGGAGGTAAGAGAATGGTGAATATAGACCTTAAAGGTAAAACGGGGATAGTGACCGGCGGAGCAGGGGGAATAGGCAAAGCGGTGGCAGAAAAACTTTTGCAGGCAGGGGCGACGGTGGTTATATCAGATATTAATGAGGAACAAGGAGTAATTGTAGAGAAGGAGTTTAAAGATAAGTATGGGAACGCTCTTTTTATAAAAGTGGATGTAACCAATATAACCGATATAGAGAAGATGGTGCAAAAGACAAAGAAAGAATTTGGAAGGATTGATTATTTAGTCAACAACGCAGGCATACTTATTCCCCGTCTTCTTGTGGACCCTGCAGGAAAGGAAGAGATAAGGGAAGAAATTTTTGATAAAATGATAGCGATAAACCAGAAAGGCGCTGTCTTTTGCTCACAGGCAGCCGCAAGAGAAATGATAAAAGATAAAATAAAAGGGGTGATACTAAATGTCTCATCTGAGAGCGGGCTTGAGGGTTCCGAAGGGCAGAGTATTTATGCGGCAACTAAGGCGGCGCTCTACTCTTTTACCAGAAGTTGGGCAAAAGAGTTGGGTAAATACGGGATAAGGGTTGTTGGTATTGCTCCGGGTATTCTTGAAGCCACGGCTTTAAGGACTCTGGAATATGAGAGAGCGCTTGCTTATACAAGAGGTATAAGCATTGAAGAACTGAGGCAATCCTATGAGAAGGTCTCTATTCCTATCGGGCGTGTGGGGACTCTGGAAGAAGTGGCGGACATATCAGCATTTCTTATATCTGACCTTGCATCTTATATTTCAGGGACTGTTGTGAATGTGTCAGGGGGGAAATCAAGAGGATGATAGTTGCGGTTTAATCCAATTCAGCCATTCTGATAAATCGTTCCCTAAGTTCTCTCCCGATAATTCGGTAAGGTAAGTAATAATATTCCTCTGCATATCGGGACTTACAGAGATATATGGGTGTTTGCCTTCAAGAACAAGGGCGATATATTTAAGAGAGGGGGTCCCTATCTTTGCTAATGCCTTTGCGGATTCCTTTCCGGGTGTGCTCCATACCCCATAACCGTTATATACGCAAAATGTAGGATTATTATCGTTTAACAGCATTATAAGGAATGGGGATGCTTTCTCTGCCGCAGGACCTAATCTCCCGATTTGGTATACTGCCTCTGCCCGCTCTGTTACAGAGATAGAAAAAGTTTTATCAACAAGGGCTTTCACATCATAGGGAAGATAGGGGTGTGCTGTCTCTGTTTTTGCCAGTATTATATCTTCCGCAAATAGAGAAAGAGAAGTCAATAAAATAATAACAGACAATATCTTTTTCATATTTTTATTATACAAGTTTTTAAATTCGCTGTCAAAAACTATGATAATAAAGGGGATGTATTATATAATAGTGTTGAATAATCTATTGAATGGAGTAATATGCGAACATATAAGATACTACTAATATTTTTTCTCTCCGCTTTCTCTTTATTTGCCGCTCGTAAAAATGCGCCCTATGTGGAAGGAGATGTCCTTGTCCGCTTTATATCGTCCGATATAAAGCCGGAATACCATTCCAAGACACGCTCATTGAACCTAACAAAAACAAAAGAATATCGTTCTTTTCCTGCCCTTTACCACCTAAAACTGCCCGCAGGTGTTGATACAAAAAAAGTTATTGAAGAACTCTCATCCGACCCTGAAGTGTTGTATGCGGAGCCAAACTATATATATGAGGCGTTCAATGTTCCAAATGACCAATATTACGAGGGACTGCAGTGGGCATTGCCTAAGATAAACCTGCCCTCTGCTTGGGATAAAACCACAGGAAGCAGTGATGTTATTATAGCGGTGATTGACTCAGGCGTGGATTATAATCATCCTGACCTATACGATAATATCTGGACTGACAGCGAAAATCATCCGGGATATAACGCGATAGAAAATAACGCCGACCCTATGGATGATGTTAACCATGGGACACACTGCGCGGGTATTATAGGGGCTGTGGGGAACAATGGCATAGGGGTGTGCGGAGTGAACTGGACGATAAAGATTATGGCTCTGAAATTTATTGATACTAATAATCAGGGAACTACACAACATGCTATAAATTGCATTGATTATATTATAAGAAGAAAAGAGGAGGGAGAAAACATTGTAGCGGTAAACGGTTCGTGGGGAGGAGATGAGTATAGCGACTCTCTTTATGATGCAATAGAACGATTAGAGACAGAAGGCATTCTATTTGTGGCATCGGCAGGTAATTCAGGCGACAATAATGATGTTTCTCCGATATATCCCGCAAGTTATTCTCTCCCTAATATTATATCTGTGGCAAGCAGCAATAATAATGATGAACGCTCTGGCTTTTCCAATTATGGGAGAGCAAGTGTGCATATAGCCGCTCCAGGTTCGTTGATTTATAGCACCATACCGTCAGAGAACTATGGGTATAAGAGCGGAACATCTATGGCTGCCCCTTTTGTTGCGGGGATAGCAGGGCTTATCTCCGACTATACTGATGAGAGAGATGCTATCAAACTTAAAGATGTAATACTTAAAAGCGCCATGCGTTTGCCTCAATGGACAAATAGCGTAATAATAGGCGGACGCCTTAATGCTGAAGAGGCATTAAGGGTTGCTTCTCTCTCTGCCGATATTTTGCCTGTGGATACTTTTTATGCGCAAAAGGTGTCTGGTAAAGCGCAACTTACATGGAATGTCGGTGAAGGCGTAAACTCTGTGATTATAAGAAGGGGAGAAGAATGTTTCCCTTCTCACTGGGAAGAAGGGGCTTTGGTATATGCAGGGGGAGATAATTCCTTTACAGATGAAAGTGTTGAGGAAGGCAAGATATATTACTATACTATATGGGCTTATTATGGAATCCTCCCGCAGATTGATGAAGATAAAATATCTGCAGGGAACTATGCCTATATCAACTCTTCTCCAACAAGACCTGAATGTATATTGCCCGAAGATAAGGCAATAGATATACCTTTAACCCCGCTACTTAAAGCCACTTTTTTTAGTGATGCGGACAATGATTCTCACAAAGCAAGTCAATGGCAGATAGCAAAAGACGAGGGGTTTACAGATATTGTATGGGTTAGCACAACATCTCCATCAGCAACAATAACGGTCTCATCAAATACGCTCTCATATAGCACTCTTTACTATTGGCGCGTAAGGTATCAGGATGAAAAGGATGATTGGAGCGAGTGGGCTGTCCCCAGCAGTTTTACAACTATAGAGAGGCCTTCTGGTGGTGGAGGCGGAGGTGGAGGAGGGTGTTTTATAGCGACTGCTGCTTTTGGTTCACCGCTTGAAAGAAATGTTCAGATATTCAAGGAATTTAGAGACAAACGGCTGCTTACCAACAGACCGGGCAGGGTCTTTATAAGATGGTATTACAGGTACAGTCCGAAGTATGCGGATATAATAAAAAAGAGACCTGCGTTAAGAGTTGCGGTAAGGACCGCTCTTACCTGTTTTGCTTATATTCTGCGTTTTTTTATTTAATCCGTTTTTTTGAGTTTTTCATCCAATATGCTATTCTAAACCACGGAGTCTTATTATGAAAACAACCACACTTTACAACAAACACGTTGATTTAGGCGCAAAGATTATTGATTTTGCCGGTTTTTTACTCCCTCTTCAGTATGAAGGAATTATAAAGGAGCATATTTGGTGCAGGAACAGCTGCGCCCTCTTTGATACTTCCCATATGGCAAAGGTTGTTTTCAAAGGAACGGAAGTTGTTTCAGAACTTGGAAAGATTCTTACAATAAACATCGGTAATATGGAGATAGGGCGGTGCAGGTATTGTTTTATACTGAATGAAAAAGGCGGAGTTATGGACGATGTTGTTATCTATAGATTATCTTTAGATAAATATATGGTTGTCAGCAATGCGTCAACGAAAGATAAGATAAAGGACTGGTATAGACAAAAAATTAAAAACACAGAGATTATAGATGCGGATGATTTTTTGGATAAAATAGATGTCCAGGGGCCTCTCTCTCTGGATGTTCTTCAGGATGTTCTCAATGCGGATTTTTCTATCCTATCGTCTTACAGGTTCAGTATATTCAATATTCTTGGCGAAGACAATATAGTAAGTTATAGCGGGTACACGGGCGGAAAGGGATATGAGATATATGTGAACAAGGAAAAAACAAAGAGTTTATGGGATATGCTCTTACAGGATGAGAGAGTAAAACCTGCAGGGCTTGGCGCCAGAGATTCTTTGCGGCTGGAGGCAGGGCTTCCGCTTTATGGCAATGAACTTGATGAAGAGACAACACCCTTTGATGCTGGGATGGGAAGGTTGGTTGACCCGTCTCACTCTTTTATTGGCAAGGAGGCGTTGGAACAGGGGGGTAAGCGGAAGAGTATCGTGTATCTTGTCTCAGAGACCCGCCAATCCCCAAGGCATCTATACAAGATACTTGCGGATAATGAAGATATTGGTTATGTTACCAGCGGATGTTTTTCGCCTGTATTACAACGAGGCATAGGCATAGGCTATATAAAGCAAGGTATTGCTGTTCCCGAAAAGGCGGTTGTTTCTAAAGATGTTCAGGGTTATGTTAGAATAGCTTGTAATGTTGTTCCAAGAAAAGAACTTATCAGAATGGCAGGAATAAAAAGATAAAAAGGAGATAACATGGAAGTAAGGGATAGTTTTTTCTATACCAAGGAGCATGAGTGGGTTAAAGTGGACGAGAATAAAGGTATTGTGGGGATAACTGACTATGCATCACAAACACTGGGAGATATTACATTTGTTGAAGTGGCATCTGTTGGTAAGGATGTATCGCAGTTTGGATATTTAGGCACGATTGAATCAGTTAAAGCAGCATCGGATATATTCAGCCCTGTGTCAGGCAAGGTGATAGAAGTTAATGAAAAGGCAACTGTTTCTCCTGAAATAATAAACACATCTCCTTACACTGACGGCTGGCTTGCGATTATAGAAATGAGCGCCTCTGATGAGGTTAAAAACCTTATGACAGCAGAACAGTATAAAGAATACATAAAAAACCTATGAACTATACACCGCATACAGAAGAAGAAGTAAAACAGATGCTTGAAGATTTGGGGGTTAAATCCCTTGACGGTCTTTTTTCCGGTATTCCTGACGGTTTAAAACCCCGCTCGTTTAATATTCCTTCCGGTAAATCAGAGGCGGAGATATTAAACCATCTTAAATTACTCGCTTCCAAAAACTCATCTTCACTGATAAATTTTGTCGGAGCAGGGTTTTACGACCATTACATTCCTGCTGCGGTTGATGCAATAACGTCTCTCCCTGAGTTTTATACTGCATATACTCCATATCAGCCGGAGACATCACAGGGTTGGCTTCAGGCGATATATGAGTATCAGACAGCAATCTGCCACCTTACAGACATGGATGTCTCTAACGCATCACTGTATGATGGAGGGACTGCTTTATATGAGGCATGTATGATGGCGATGAGAATTAACGGTAGAAAAAAAATAGTGGTGGATGAAGGAGTGAACCTGATTTACTGGACGATGATACAGTGTTATATCTCCAACCTTTCTCTGGATATAGTGAAGATTCCGGTAAAAGAGTTTAGAGTGGACAGGGATAAACTGCTCTCCTCGTTGGATGATAAAACCTCTGCAGTTGTTCTACAAAACCCTAACTTTTTTGGATGTATTGATGACTATTCTGATATAGTGGAATATGCCCATAAAAAAGGGATAATAGTAATAGAATCGGTCTATCCCGTCTCGCTCGGGGTTTTGAAGACGCCAGGTGAGATGAATGTGGATATAACAGTGGGCGAAGGCCAGTCATTGGGCAATCCCCTATCTTTCGGCGGACCGTATTTAGGGTTTATTGCGACAAAGAAGGAGTATGTAAGAAAGATGCCCGGAAGGATTGTGGGGCGGACTATAGACAGAAGGGGCCGGGACTGTTATGTGCTTACTTTGCAGGCAAGGGAACAGCATATAAGGAGAGAGAAAGCGACATCCAATATATGTTCCAATGAAGCATTATGCGCTCTCCGCTCTGTTGTATATCTTTCTTTGCTTGGTAAACACGGTCTAACAGAACTTGCGCAACTTAATATGGACAAGGCAGAGTTTGCAAGACAGCAGTTAGAAAAGATTCCGAATATACAGGTATTCAAAGAACAACCTGTCTTCAATGAGTTCCCTATTCTTCTTCCCGAAAGGGCGGACTTTGTGGTGAATAAGATGATAGATAAGGGTTACGCCCCAGGGTTTCCTCTCGGGAGGTATTATCGGGGAATGGAGCAACACCTGCTTGTGGCAATAACAGAGCAGAGAACAAAAGAGGATATTGTAAAATTTGCGGAGAGTATGGAGGCGGTTTTATGCAGTTAATATTTGAAAAAGGCAGAACTGGCAGAAACGGTTTTAAGATACAGAAGACAGATGTCCCTGTGAAAACATCTATTCCTGCAAACCTGCAAAGAAAGACAGATAATAATTTACCTGAGGTATCAGAACTGGATGTTGTCAGACATTACACCTCTTTGGCAAATAAGAATTTCTGCGTTGATACCAATTTTTATCCTTTAGGTTCCTGTACTATGAAGTATAATCCGAAGTTTACGGAGATATGTGCGGGGTTGCCTGGTTTCAAAAACCTGCACCCTCTTTTGCCGCAACTCTCTGGCGGAGGGATATTGACACAGGGGGCTTTGGAACTTTTGCACCATATGGAGGAACTTCTTTGCGAGATAACAGGAATGGATGGCTTTACCATGCAGCCGCTTGCGGGGGCGCACGGAGAACTGACAGGCACAATGCTTATAGCGGCGTATCATAACGCAAAAAAGAATAAAAAGAGATACATAATAGTCCCTGATTCATCTCATGGAACAAATCCTGCGAGTGCGGCAATTGCCGGATATGATGTAATAATTATTCCTTCCGATAAGAATGGGGTTATGGATATAAACGAATACAAGAAATACCTGAACAAAGATGTTGCCGGTGTAATGCTTACCAGTCCAAACACATTGGGGTTATTCAATCCTCAGATAAAAGATATATGCGATATGGCGCACAGCGTTGATGCGTTGGTGTATTATGATGGAGCCAACCTTAATGCGATATTGGGAAAATTGCGTCCAGGAGATGTCGGGTTTGACATAGTTCATCTTAACCTGCATAAAACATTTGCTACCCCGCACGGCGGCGGCGGACCGGGCGCAGGACCTGTGGGAGTGAAGGACTCCCTTATCAGGTATCTTCCGATATCAAAGGTGGTATTAAGAACCGACGGAACATTTTTTCTTGATTACAATTA
>JAAYXZ010000014.1 GCA_012515635.1 Elusimicrobiota bacterium | reverse complement strand
CGGAGCGTGTGGTTTAATTCGATGCTACACGAAGAACCTTACCAGGGCTTGACATGTTAGAAGTAGGGACCCGAAAGGGCGACGACCTGTATCCAATCAGGAGCTTTCACAGGTGCTGCATGGCTGTCGTCAGCTCGTGCCGTGAGGTGTTGGGTTAAGTCCTTGAACGAGCGCAACCCCTGCCTGTAGTTACTCGCCTGCAAAGGCAGCACTCTACAGGGACTGCCGTGGTTAACACGGAGGAAGGTGGGGATGACGTCAAGTCAGCACGCCCCTTATGTCCAGGGCTACACACGTGTTACAATGGTCGGTACAGAGGGAAGCAAAGCCGTAAGGTGAAGCAAATCCCAGAAAGCCGGCCTCAGTTCGGATTGCAGGCTGCAACCTGCCTGCATGAAGCTGGAATCGGTAGTAATCGCGGATCAGAAACGCCGCGGTGAATACGTTCTCGGGCCTTGTACACACCGCCCGTCACGCCAACTGAGTCGGGGGTACTTGAAAATGCTCGCAAGAGCAGATAGGGTACGTTCGGCAAGGAGGGCGAAGTCGTAACAAGGCAGCCGTACCGGAAGGTGCGGCTGGATCACCTCCTTTCTCAGGGAGTAAAACAAGGGGTCCGAATGCCTCCACTTTTGAATAATCAAAGAAGAGCAAGGGTTTTATAATCCTTGCTCTTTTTTGTTTTAAGTAGTAAAATAATTAGTTAAAATAGGGTTTTATAACTTTTAACATAATTATTAGGGATGTAAAGGGAATAAAGATAAATGGACCAAAAAAAGGATTATTACGAGATTCTCGGGGTAGGCAAGGATGCCTCCATTGATGATATAAAAAAGGCGTATAGGAGACTTGCCTTGAAGTATCATCCGGACAGAAACCCCGGGAATAAAGAGGCAGAGGAGAGTTTTAAGGAGGCAACAGAGTCGTATGAGGTGTTGAGCGACCCTGAAAAGAGAAAAACATACGACCAATACGGACATATTGGTTTTGGACCGCAGGGATTTGATTGGACACAGGACTTTTCAAGAGTGCGAATGGATTTCTCTGATCTGTTTGGTAATATAGATATGGGAGATATCTTTAGTTCTATTTTTTCTGGCGGTTCCCAAACAGATTGGTTTGGGGGAAGGACAGCAACAAGGCAGAGACAGAACAGGGGTTCAGACCTTGAATACAGAATATATATAACTTTAAAGGAAGCGGCTATAGGCACAGAGAAGCATATAAACATTTCAAGGTATGATGAGTGCCCTTCTTGTAAGGGGACCGGCAGCAAATCGCAGGGGGCGGGAAAAAAACTCTGCGCGCAATGCCAAGGTAAGGGCAGAGTTGCGCAAAATAATGGATTTTTTACTATTGCTACCACCTGTCCGAAGTGCAAAGGAGAGGGAGAGATAATAGAGGACCCGTGTCCTAATTGCAGGGGAACAGGAAGAATAAGGGGTATGCATAAAATCCTTGTCAAAATACCTGCGGGTATTGAGAGCGGAAGCAGTTTACGGCTTAAAGGTCAAGGAGATGCAGGGCTATATGGCGGACCTAAAGGAGACCTGTATGTTACGGTATTGATTGAACAAGATAAGATATTTGAAAGGGTTCAATCAAATATTATTTGTGAGGTTCCTATAACAGTTATGCAGGCAGTTCTTGGGGAAGAGATGGAGGTCCCCTCTCTTACAGGGAAAGTAAAGGTGAAGATACCTCCGGGAACTCAGACAGGAGCGGTTTTAAGGTTGAGAAATTTAGGGATGCCCAAGATGTCGGGCTTAGGCAAGGGCGACCTTCTGATAAGGATAAAAGTTGTTATTCCGTCTAAGATATCAAGGCAGGAAAAACTCCTTTATCAACAGATAAAAGATATTGAAAACCCTGAAAAATATCCTGATATAAAAAAATTCCGCAACAGTTTTTAAGTTATTCAATAGTATTAATTATACTGCAGGTTTACCAGTTGCCTATGTCATCCGAAGAGCCAAATATTCTATCAGCGCCTGCGGAAACAATTATGTATGGCACATTGGAATGTTCGTCTTGCGGGTATTTGTAGGATAGCGGGCTTTCCCAAGGGTCAAGCAGATTCCCTTCAGAGTCAATCTCCTTCTCTTTAAACCGCATATAAGGGCCTCTCCATAAAGCGCTTTCAAGAGGACCTTGGATAAGGAAGACAAGCATGCCTGTTCCTTCCCCGTTATGATAGGGATAGTCCCCGAAGTCGGTGGAATACATTGATAATGCCGCTTCAACGGAGTTCAGCATGGTCTGTGTTTTTACTGTCAGCGCTTTAGAACGCGCTTTACGGTAAACAGGGAGTGAAAGGGCGCTAAGCATAGATATAATCGCTATAACAACCAGCACTTCAATGAGAGAGAACCCCCGCTTCTTCAAGTTCTTTTCCATCGTGTTCCGTAAGGTGTGTCTTCAAGGATAATCTTTTTTGCTTTCAGTTTGTCTCTTATCTCATCCGCTTTCTTGAAGTTTTTGTCTTTTCTTGCTGAGCCCCTCTCTGTTATCAGATTGCGCTCTTCTTCTGTAAGTTCTGTCTTTTCTGTGTCAAGGATAGCCAGCACACTGTCTATCTCTTCAAGAAAACTTTTTATGTCTGCGGCTTCTTTGACCCCGATTGCGCCGTCTGTCAGGGCAATGTTGGCGGTTTTTATTAGATTGAATATCCCTGAAAGCGCAAGGGAGATGTTAAGGTCTTCATTCAGTCCTTCGGTAAAGACCTTTCTTGCTTTTTCTATTGCGGGTCTAATGGAGTTATCCTCTTTCTCTGTTTTGCAGAAGTCCATCGCCTGATAGAATGCATTATAGTTTTTTACGGTATTTTCTGCCTGCACAAGGGATTTGTCGGTAAAATTGAGCGGGTCCCTGTAATGCGTGGAGAGCAATAAATACCTTATAGCGATGGGGTTATGTCCTTTGTTTAGCAGGTCCCGTAATGTATGGAAATTTCCTTTGGATTTTGACATTTTTTCGTTGTTGACCAGAAGGTGTGAGCAGTGCAGCCAGTAATTCACGAATTTTTTTCCTGTAGCGGCTTCGCTTTGGGCTATTTCGTTTTCATGGTGCGGGAATATATTGTCAACCCCGCCGGTATGTATATCAAAACTCTCTCCGAGGTACTTCATGCTCATTGCAGAGCATTCTATATGCCATCCCGGCCTTCCTCTGCCAAGTTCTGTATCCCAGAAGACGTTCTCCTTCTCTTCTTTCCATAAAGCAAAGTCCCTTACATCCTCTTTCTCATACTCGTCCACATCTACTCTGACGCCCGGTTTTATCTCGGAAAGGTCTATGCTTGCGAGTTTTCCGTAAGAGGGGAATTTAGAGATGCTGAAATAGATAGAATCATCTTTTCTGTAAGCATACCCCTTCTCTAAAAGTTTTTTAATGATGGATACCATCTCGGGGATATGTTCTGTTGCTCTGGGCAGGTAATCGGGTTTTTTCAAGCGCAGTTGTTCCATATCCTCTATAAAAGCGGAGATGTAGCGGTCTGTGTATTCTGTTAAACTTTTACCCTCTGCTTGGGAGCCCTTGATGGTTTTATCGTCCACATCGGTAATATTCATTACCCGCAGAACCTTAAAGCCGCTATATTCAAGATATCTGTGAAGCAGGTCTTCAAATACATAGGCGCGAAAGTTGCCGATATGCGCAAGGTCGTAAACGGTAGGTCCGCAGGTGTAAAGGCCTGCAACCCCGTCTTTTAGCGGCTTAAACGGCTCTTTCTTCTTTGTCAGGGTATTGTATAATTGAATCATTTTTTTTGTTCCGTTGTTATATGAATCTTTTGATTCTTTCTGTGACTCTTTTCTTTCCCAGATGCTCCAGCATCTCAAATAATCCCGGACCTGTGGTTTTTCCGCTTACCGCAACTCTTAAAGGGTGAAAGACTTCGGATGGTTTATACCCTTTATCCGCACAGAAGGTCCGAACGGTGTCTTCAAGCGAAGGAATAGTCCATTCGTTGTGTGTCTCTAATACCGTAAATAGTTTCGCAAGGACTTCTCTGCCCCGCTCTGTAAGATACTTTGTGACAGCGGTTTCTTCATAAACAGGGTCTTTAATAAAAAACTCTATGAGATAAGGGATATCTTTTAGAAGTTTAATTTTTTCTTGCTCAAGCGTCAATGTTTTTTCCAGATATTTTCTGTTTTCGTCAGAGAGCGTGTCTCCTATAAGTTTTGCGTCCCTAAGAAAAGGAAGAGATAACTCCAATAGTTTTGCGGGGCTGGACCTTCTTATATAATAACCGTTCATCCAAAGAAGTTTTTCAGGGTCAAAGATAGCGCTGGATTTTTGGCATCTTTCAAGAGAAAAGGTCTCTATCAGTTCTTGCTTGGAGAAGATATCCTGGCTGTCGGTTGTTCCCCATCCGAGCAGAGAGATGTAGTTGAAAAACGCTTCTGAAAGATACCCTGCTTCCCTGTAAGCTCTGACAGATGTGGCGCCGTGCCTTTTGCTCAGTCGTGTTCTGTCGGGTCCGAGAGTCATAGACATATGAGCGAATTGCGGAATAGGGGCATTCAGCGCTTCAAAAAGCAGGAT
>JAAYXZ010000071.1 GCA_012515635.1 Elusimicrobiota bacterium | reverse complement strand
AATATTCTTGCCATGAGTGTTCCTTATTATTCTTTATACATAGATTCATGGAAGGTTAATCACCAGGCAAAGAAAGACCCGTCCTATCCTGACAGGATTAAGAAGGAGCTCATTGCTGCATTAAAACTTACCCCTGCAACAGTGGAAAAAAAACTTCAACAACGCTATCCCCTCATTAAGAAAGAACTTTCACTGGAAGAGTATAAAACACTATCAGAGAAACAACTGATAGGGACTGTTTACATCCCTTCATATAAGCGGATATACCCCGGAGAAACACTCGCCTGTCATATATTAGGATTTGCAGGGACAGATGGCTATGGTCTTGAGGGGACAGAACTTTATTATAATGATATTCTACAGGGTGAAAAAGGCGTCTCTATGATTTTGAAGGACGGAACAGGAGACCTCATCTATTCTGTTGAGAAAAAACTCTCCCTGCCAAAGACAGGCAAGGATATTTATCTCACTATAGATAGCAATCTACAATATATAGTTGAAGAAGAGATAAAACAGGTCTACCATAAATACAAAGCGGACAGTGTATCCGCAATAGTGGCTGACTATGAAACAGGAGAAATTCTTGCGCTTGCAAACATACCCGAATATAACCTTAACACGCCTAATAAATACTCCCCTTCCGACAGAAGAAACAGGGCTATAACAGACCTTTTTGAACCGGGTTCAACATTCAAAATAGTAACAGCCGCTGCGGCAATGGAAGAAAAACTATTCTCCCCTGATGACCTTGTTTTTTGTGAAAACGGAAAATGGTTTGTAAGAAAACATACCCTTAGGGATTCTCATCCATATGCAACATTAACTGTTCGCGAAGTAATAGAAAAATCAAGCAATATAGGGACTGTAAAGATAGCAATGAAATTGGGAGATGAAAAACTATACAATTACTGTAAAGATTTCGGGTTCGGGGAATTAACGGAAGTTGACCTGCCGGGAGAAATAAGAGGAACACTTAGACCTATTGAGAAATGGTCGGATTATTCCATAACCGCTATTCCCATAGGACAGGAGATAGGCATCAATGCACTGCAGGGGATAAAAGCAATGGCGGTGATAGCTAACGGCGGACACCTTATACAACCGCATATTCTACAGAAATCCACAGGAAAAAGAAACGGAACATTCCTTCCATGGAAAGGGCAGGAGAAACGCACAATCCTCTCTCAGGAGACCTGTGAAACACTGGCAAACATACTTCAGGATGTAACAGGACCTGAAGGAACGGCGCCTCTTGCTAATATCCCCGGTTATAATATCAGCGGAAAAACAGGGACAGCCCAGAAGACCATCAACGGACGTTATTCCCACGACAAATTTGTCGCATCCTTTGTAGGATTCATCCAGCACAAAGATACGCAAATGCTTGTTTTGGTAAAGGTGGATGAACCTCGACCAATCTATTATGGCGGATTAGTTGCCGCTCCTGCATTCAAAAACATAATGTGGCGGTCTTTACAACACTTTAATGTTCCGCCTGAACTATATCAAGAAGAACATAAACTGGTAATGCAAAAATGAAGTTAAAAGATATCATTAAAACCTTAAAGTATAAGCGGCTTTATAATCTAAGCAATCCTGAGATTGCCGGTATCGCCTACGACTCCCGCAAAGTAAAGGAAAATTTCATCTTTGTTGCGTTAAAAGGGGCGTCTTTAGACGGACATCACTTTATAAACGATGCTATCTCCCGCGGCGCCAAAGTGCTAATTGTAAATAAAAAGAGCGCTGTTTTACCTTCGGATGTGGGCGAAATTTTGGTTGAGGACACCAGGAACGCATTATACAGCATCTCTGCGGAGTTTTACGGCAACCCTTCAAAGAAACTAAAAGTAGTCGGTATAACAGGGACAAACGGGAAGACCACAACTTCTTTCATCATAAAACATATAATTGAATCAACAGGAGATAAATGCGGGCTGATAGGAACTATATCTTACCAGATAGGAGAACGGTCTATCAGTTCCACCAACACAACACCCGAATCGCTGGATATCCAAAAACTTTTTTCTGATATGGTGGAGGAGGGATGCAAATGGGCTGTGATGGAGGTGTCCTCGCATGGTATAGCGCAGGGAAGAATTACAAATCTGCACTTTGATACGGGAATATTCACAAATATTGCATCTCACGAGCATCTTGATTACCATAAAAATTTTAAAAATTATTTGCAGGCAAAACTGAAATTTTTCAGCCATTACTTAAACGAAAGCGAAAAAGAGGGGAAGAAAGGTATCGTAAATATTGACGACCCTTACGCAGGGCATTTTATAAAAGCCCTGAAAAAAAACGGAATAGATTATCTTACTTACGGTAAAAAAAACTCTGATGTCCATCTGGTAGATTATAAAATGAGCAAGGATGGAAATCTTCTCGTTGTAGAAATTAAAGGCGAAAAGACAGAATTTCATACCAAACTTCACGGATTGGGTAATATCTACAACACATTGACAGGAATAACTTTTGCTGTTTCTGAAGGCATCCCTCTAAAAAACTTGAAGCAATCCCTGGCTGCTCTATCATTTGTCTCCGGCAGATATGAGACCGTGGATGAGGGGCAAAACTTTGATGTGATAGTTGACTATGCCCACACCCACTATGCCCTGTCCAATCTTCTGCGGTCTGTAAAAGAACTACGCCCTAAACGAATTATCCTTGTGTTCGGATGCGGCGGAGACAGAGATAAGTCCAAAAGACCGCTTATGGGAAATATCGCAGTAAAGATAGCGGATATAGTTTTTATCACATCTGACAACCCCCGTTCTGAAGACCCGCAAGACATTATAACCGACATAGAGAGGGGAATTCCTTTTTACTTTAGAGGCAAATATATCGCCATTGCAGACAGGAAACAGGCAATAAAAGAGGCAATCTCTTTTGCCAGAGAAGGCGACTATGTAGTTATAGCAGGGAAAGGTCACGAGACATTTCAGATATTGAAAAACACTGTTGTCCCGTTTGATGACAGAGAAGAAGCAAGGAAGGCGATAAGAGAAGCGGGGAAATAATCTATGGAAGCTGTTCGCTTGGACAAATTGGTTAAATGGTGCAGAGGCAATATCACGAGTAATGCGATTTTAAAAAGATATTGTTATGGGATATCTACCGATAGCAGAGATATAAGGAAAGGGGATATATTCATCGCATTACAGGGGGAAAAGTTTGACGGCGCATCTTTTGTCAATTCAGCGCTCAGGGATGGGGCAGTAGCCGCTATAACACCGAAAAACTTCCAGTCCTCCAGTAAAAAGATAATTCGGGTAACGGACACTTTAAAGGCGCTCGGAGATATAGCGAGACGATACAGAAAAGAGTTTAATGTATATGTTATCGGAATAACAGGCAGTGACGGAAAGACCACTACAAAAGAATTTATTAAAAAGACACTCTCTGCCCGCTATAACATAAGCGGCACAGAAGGGAACTTTAATAATGCCGTAGGGCTTCCGCTCTCTGTCTTCTCCATAGATAAAAATACAGGTATCTGTGTTCTGGAGATGGGTATGAACAGCAAAGACGAGATACGGTATTTAGGGAATATAGCGAGGCCACAGGCGGGTATCATCACTACTGTAGGGCCTGCGCATATAGGTTCTTTTGAGAATATCTCCAGCATAGCGGAAGCAAAAGCGGAACTTATGGAGACCCTTGTCGGAGAAAAATTCTGCATGTTAAACTATGATTGCAGGTTTTACCCCTTTTTTAGAGAGCAAGCCCCTGCAAAGGTCTTAAGTTTCGGAGTAAAAAAGGGGGCAGACATAAGAGGGGCATTTGAGAAAGAGGAGAACGACTCTTTCACCTTTCATGTTCAGGGAAGTAGTTATCCATATAAAATAAATTTCTGGAATACATCCATTATTTATCCTGCGCTTGCAGCAATCAGGTTCGGAAGAAAATTTGAAATACCAGAGAAAAATATTGGAGAAATCTTCTCCAAGATACATCCTTTACCAGGCAGAGGGAAGGTTTATCATACAGGGAAAATAACGGTGATAGATGAGTCGTATAACTCTAACCCCAATTCTCTTAAAGCGTCTTTGTCCAGTTT
>JAAYXZ010000070.1 GCA_012515635.1 Elusimicrobiota bacterium | reverse complement strand
GCCCAGATTGAAAATCTCGTCGGAGCGGTAGGCATATCAGAGAACGGTATCTCTTTTGAAGCGCTTGACGGTGAACCAGTTTATATAGTTTTTCTTATTTTAGCGCCTACAAAATCCATCGGACTACATCTTAAGGCGCTGGCAAAGATAGCAAGGTTACTTAAAGACAAAACATTCAGAAACGCGTTAAGGAAAGCATCTTCTGTATCAGAGATATTTAATATAATTAAGGAAGATGAAGAAAAACTGACACAAGTATCTTAACCTGATGTAAATGACTGCTAACAATCACTCTAAAGAGGATAACGAGGAGAAAGTAGCAAACAGAAATTTGTTTCTGCCTCAGATGAGGACAAAAAACATCTTTCCCTTCCCCGCAAAGGAAGAAAACTTATAAACGATGAAAAAAATAAAAGGTTTGGGAATCTCTTCGGGAATAGCCATAGGAAAGGCGTTTGTTTGGGAAACCCCTTCTTTTCAGGAAGTAGAATCCACTATTGATAAGACATCCATAAAGAGGGATATCAAGCGGTTGAATGAAGCAATAAGCACAACGGAAGCCCAGATTGAAAAACTTCAGCAGACATTTGAAAAAGAGGTAGGGCATCAATATGCGGATATCTTCTCTTTCCATCTTGCTCTTTTGAAAGACAAATTGTTTAAGAATGAGATAGAGCGCATCATAAAAGAAGAGCGGATAACCAGTGAAAGCGCTGTAAGAAAAGTAATACACCGCATAGGAAAAATATTCAAGAAAGACGAAAAGGACTTCCTGCAAGACAGACGCAGAGATATTATGGATGTTATAGAAAGAATCATCCATAACCTTCGGGGCTCTTCCTATGCTAAACTAAACCTGTTCCCCGATGAGATAATAGTTGCAAGGGATTTATCCCCCAGTCAAACGGTCTCTCTTGATAAGAAATATATCAGGGGTTTTATCACCGCAATAGGCAGTGCCACATCCCATGCGGCAATCATTGCCAAAGCGTTGGAGATTCCTGCTGTTATTGCAGGCGAAAAAGCGATAACGGATATAAAAAGCAAGGATACTGTAATAATAGACGGCGACTTGGGAGAGATTATAATAAAACCGTCAAAAAAAATTATTGCCGAATATAAGAAAAAGAAAGAAAAACTGTCCATAAGAAAGAAACAACTGCTAATCCTTAAAAACGAACCCTGTGAAACCCTTGACGGCAAAAGAATCTCTTTGCATGCCAATATAGAACTCCCCGAGCAAGTGGATGCCGCCAAAAAATACGGAGCGGAGGGTATCGGGCTTTACAGGACCGAATATCTCTATCTTAACCGAAACGACCTGCCCTCAGAAGAAGAACATTTTGTTGCCTATAAAAAAGTGGCGGAGAAGATGGGTAAAGAAAAGCCCGTTATTATAAGAACGATAGATATCGGCGGAGACAAATTTATCTCTGCTCTTTCTTTAAGAAAAGAACTGAACCCTTTCCTTGGCTGGAGAGGAATACGTTTTTCTCTTGAAAGAAAAGATATATTTGAGATCCAATTAAGGGCTATATTTAGAGCCGCAGTTTATGGCAATCTGAAGGTTATGTTCCCTATGATATCCACAATAGAGGAAGTAAAACAATCTCACAAAATAATACGAAAGGTAAAGGATGACCTTAAAAACGAGAAGAAAAAATTCAGGGATGATATTGATGTGGGGATAATGGTGGAGACCCCTTCCGCAGCGTTAATAACTGAACAACTTGCAAATGAATCCGCTTTTTTCAGTATCGGGTCCAACGACCTGATTCAGTATACACTTGCTGTGGACAGGGGCAATGAAAAGATATCTCATTTGTATCAACCGTGTCATCCTGCCGTTATAAAACTCATAAGCCATACTATTGAAAACGGCAAGAAAAAGGGGATATGGACGGGGCTTTGCGGAGAGATGGCTTCTATCCCCGAGATAGCATGTCTTCTTATTGGCACGGAGATGGACGAGTTGAGTATGGCTCCGTCTGCTATACCTGCCGTAAAGGAGAAGATACGGTCTGTAAAATATTCTGATATGAAAAATATATTGAAAAAAGTTATCAACTTTGATTCTCACAACAAGGTATATAAATATCTGATAGCCAATATAAGCGGGGGTTAAAATGCAACTATCCATAGAACAAATAAAAACGGCTGACAAGCAAAATATGCTTGATATCCTGAAAAATTTTGCATCCCAATGCAAAGAGCCCTATTCCTCCGCTCTCTCGCAAACGCCTTATCCTGCGCCGAAACAAATTATCTTTGCAGGGATGGGAGGTTCGGGAATTAGCGGCGATATAATCTCTGTTATCGCTTCTGAGAACTCCGAAACACCTTGCTTTGTCTGTAAGGACTATTCGCTCCCGAACTGGGCGCGCGGGAAAAAGACGTTGGTTGTCGCTATAAGTTATTCAGGCAATACGGAAGAGACAATCAGTATGCTGGAAGAAGCAATTGTGCACAAAAACCCTATTATATGTATCTCCAATAACGGAAAAATAGAACAGATTGCAAAAGAGAATACTTTTCCTTTTATAAAGGTTCCCGCCGGCTATTTGCCAAGATGCGCATTAGGGCATCTTTTCTTCTCCTGTCATAGGATATTGGAGACAGCAAAGATTCTTCCGCCGATAAAACCCGATTTTTTCATAAAGATGGAGAACTGGATAGAACGGTTCTTTCCTGAAAGCAACAATAATCTTGCGAAGAATATCGCCATAAAATTACATAATAAAATTGCCCTGCTCTACTCAGGCAATAAATTATCTCCTGCGCTCACAAGATGGAAGACACAACTGTCTGAAAACAGTAAAACATTCGCATTTATGAACACCTATCCTGAATCCAGCCATAATGATATTATGTCATGGAGACATCCTGAATGGTTCATAAAACAATCTATACCGGTCTTTTTTGTTTCTTGCAAAGAGCATAAAAAAGTAAGCCGGCAGTTAGATATATCGCAAGAGATAATATTCAAGAAGCCGTCTGGAATTATTAGTTTAACATCCGAAGGGGATACGCTTCTTGAAGAACTCTTCTATTTTATTGTTCTTGGGGACTGGGTTAGTTTCTATCTCGGCATACTAAACAATGAAAATCCGACAGAGATAGCGGAGATACAACTGTTAAAACAAAAACTGGGAGGTTAACTATGAATAGCCCTTATCTTTTTACTTCCGAATCGGTCACAGAAGGACACCCTGACAAAATTTGCGACCAACTATCCGACTCTATACTTGATGAAGTGCTGAAACAGGATGAAAACGGGAGAGTTGCCTGCGAATGCCTCACAACAAGAGGCCTTATCTTTATCGCCGGCGAAATAACTACCAACGGTTATGTTGATATCCCCGTGTTGGCAAGAGACCTGCTTAAGTCCATCGGGTATCTCCCAACATCCTGTGGGTTTAACTCTAACAGCAGCGCTATTATTACCTCTATCCAAAACCAGTCCCCTGATATTGCGCTTGGAGTGAATAAGGGCGGAGCAGGCGACCAAGGAATGATGTTCGGGTATGCCACCGATGAGACAGAACAACTGATGCCGATGCCCATAACCCTTGCGCATAAACTTGTAAGACGGCTTTCAGAGATACGGAAAACAGGAGAACTTGACTATTTAAGACCTGACGGCAAATCACAGGTAACTGTTCTTTACAAAGACGGGAAACCCGAAAATGTAAACAGCGTTGTCTTGTCAGCACAGCATAATCCCGGAATCAGCCAGAAAAAAATAAAGAGCGACCTTACAGAACTGGTAATAAAAAAGGTTATCCCCCAAAGATTAAGAAGCAAAACAATGAAAATTTTTGTTAATCCAACAGGACGGTTTATTATAGGGGGACCTCAAGCGGATACAGGCGTAACAGGAAGAAAGATAATCGTTGATACTTATGGCGGCATCGGCAGTCATGGCGGAGGATGCTTCTCAGGAAAAGACCCGACAAAAGTGGATAGGTCCGCCTCTTATTTCGCAAGATATCTGGCAAAAAACATTGTAGCGTCGGGACTGGCAAAAAAGTGCGAAATACAGATTGCCTATGTAATCGGAATGAAACAACCTGTCTCCATAATGGTCAACACAAGAGACACAGGCATTATCCCCGACAATGAGATTGTAAAATTGATAAGGAAGAACTTTGACCTTTCCCCTTGGGGAATAATAAAAAAACTTGACCTTCTGAAGCCGATATACAAAAAAACGGCATGTTACGGACACTTCGGAAGAGAGACAGAAAAAGGGTTTACATGGGAAAAACGTGATTCTGTAGGTATCTTTAAAAAGGAGTTATAAATGGATTATTCTATAGCAGACATTAAATTGGCAGGAAAAGGAAAGGAGCGTGTGGAATGGGCTTATCAAGATATGCCTGTTCTTCGTCTTTTAAGAGAGAAATATAAGGCGCATAAGGTTTTCACAGGTATGACCATCGGATGCTGTCTGCACCTTACCACAGAGACGGCAAACCTTGCCGTTAATCTCAAGCAAGCAGGAGCAAAGGTCTTCCTCTGCGCATCAAATCCGTTAAGCACACAGAACGATGTGACGGCATATCTTGTAAAATATGAAAAGATAAGCGTCTTTGGAAAGCACGGCGATGATAAGAAAGCATATTATCAGAACATACAGAATGTTATGTCAAAAAAACCGCACCTTGTTGTAGATGATGGCTGCGACCTTATATCCTCTCTTCATAAAAACACCGCGCTGACAGGAAACCTTATCGGCGCTACTGAAGAGACCACGACAGGAGTGATTCGTTT
>JAAYXZ010000069.1 GCA_012515635.1 Elusimicrobiota bacterium | reverse complement strand
TCTTTTTTGGGGGAGAAAGATACATCCGTCTTCTCAAAGGTGGAATAATAATACGGCTGTTCTGCATTGAATTCGCCGGATACGCTATCCACCGGCTTAAAGACCGCCCGTATCTTTGCTTCAGTTCTTATTTGCCGAACTTCCTGTTCGTTACACTTAAAGATATAGGCAATCTGCCTGTCGGAAAAACCGGATTTTTTGGCTTTCTTAAGCAGTTCCAACGGCACAGAGATTAAGTTGTATCTATGCAATTCTTTTTCTATATCAACAATCTGTTTTATGTTGGAGAGGAACCAAGGGTCAACCCCAGAGTGTTTATAAATCTCATCTATGGAGAAGTTCGCCAATATCGCATATCTCAAATAGAATATCCTTTCATCGTCAGGGACGGATATCTTCCTGATTATGCTCTCTCTCTCCTCTTCCGTAAACTTATGTTCTATCGTCCATTTATCCTTTCTATCCGAACCAAGCCCGCTTCTGCCTATTTCAAGGGAGCGTATTCCTTTTTGTAGGGCTTCACGGAAATTCCTGCCTATGGACATTGCCTCTCCCACCGCCTTCATTGAAGTTGTAAGAGTCGTATCGGCGCCGGAAAACTTCTCAAATGTAAATCTCGGTATCTTGAAAACGCAGTAATCAACTGTAGGTTCAGCAAAACATGTTGTTTTGCCTGTTATCTGGTTTTTTATCTCATCCAGCGTATAGCCCACCGCAAGTTTTGTTGATATTCTGGCTATAGGGAATCCTGTTGCTTTTGATGCGAGGGCAGAACTTCTGGAGACCCTTGGGTTCACCTCTATAATAGCAATATCACCGTTATCGGGATTTACGGCATACTGTATGTTTGCCCCGCCGTTCACCCCTACCTTTCTTATTACCCTCTTGGAAACATCCACAAGACATTCATACTCTCTGCTGCTCAATGTCTGGGCGGGAGCGGCCACCATACTATCTCCTGTATGCACCCCCATAGGGTCAAGGTTCTCCATTGAGACAACAATGATTACATTGTCTGTCGCATCGCGCATCACTTCAAACTCTATCTCTTTCCATCCCTGCACCGACTGCTCCAGCAAAACCTCATGGATAGGGCTTGTCTCCAGAGCCACCTCTAACTTATTCTCAAATTCTTCTATATTATAGGCAATAGAGCCGCCTGTCCCTCCGAGCGTATAAGCGGGCCTTAAGACAAGAGGGAACCCCAGTTGTTTACCTATCTCTAACCCTTCTTGAAAATTATAAGCAAGCGCACTATCAGGAACAGTAAGGCCTATCTCTATCATCGCCTTTTTGAAGAGTTCCCTGTCTTCAGCCATAGCAATGGCTTTTATATCTGCGCCGATAACCTCTACATTATATTTATCCAGCACACCTTCCTTCGCAAGAAATGTTGCTAAGTTAAGAGCTGTCTGCCCACCAAGAGTAGGGAGCAACGCATCCGGCCTCTCCTTTTCCACTATCTTTGCCAATACATCCACTGTAAGCGGCTCAAGATAGGTTGAATCTGCCATTTCAGGGTCTGTCATAATCGTTGCGGGGTTGCTGTTCACAAGAACGATGTTATAACCCTCCTCTCTCAGTGATTTGCACGCCTGAGAGCCGGAATAGTCAAATTCACATGCCTGCCCTATAACGATAGGGCCTGACCCGATAATCATAATCTTTTTTATGTCTTTTCTCTTTGGCATCTATTTCTCTTTCATAAAAAGGAGATAAATTCTTCTATAATCTCTCTCTGCGGATTAAACGTTATAGAGAGGACTTTGTTTTTTTTGTCCGCTATGCCTTCCACAGAATTATCGGTGATATTGAAAAACCTGTCTCTCTTTTTCAAGGATGCGCCTTCTGCTATTAAACTGTGGGATTGTTCTGTTATGTATTGCTTGCCTGTCGCCATATCACGGACAGGATGGTTTGTCCCATAATGGTTAATCTTCTCTTTTGCTATTTTGCCGCCCATAGCAAGGGCAACCGACAGATGCCCTGACCCCACCCCTAAAACAGGCGTCTTCCCAATGAGGTTCTCTATCATCTCTGCCGCGCTGTGGATAGAGGATACATCCTCAAAAGAAGATGCAAGATAGATTCCCCTTGCTTCGGAGAGAACATCCCCCGATTCAGGGGAGAGTTTGTTAAGGAAAGATAATTTTAATCCTAAAGATTGTAAAAACGCTATTTCGCTCCTTTTCGCCTTATTGAGAACAGCGATATAAGGGGCGCCCTTTATAATAACCTCATCCTCATCGGTAATAACAACCTTTACCTCTTCTCTCAATCTTTTCTGTATCTCTTTATCATCCGCAGATATAGGGGCAATAACTCCCTTCATCCCCTTGTCTTCTCTTACTATTTCCGTTATACATTGGGTATCTATCCCCTCAATAACGGTTATTCCCTTATCCATAAGAAACTCTTCAATAGAACACTTTGCCCTGAAGTTGCTGTATAGTTCGCTATGTTCCGAAATAATAATCCCCGACGGGAAGACCGTATTTGATTCTACATCCTCATAGTTGATGCCATAATTGCCTATAAGGGGATAGGTGAAACAAACTATTTTCCCGCTATATCCGGGGCTGGTAAGCGCTTTTTCGTGTCCGACAACCCTTGTGTCAAAGACCATCATACCTGCTTTAATTCCGCTATCTGTAAGTATCTCGCCCTCAAAGGCATCTCCGTTTTCCAGAACTAATTTTCCCTTTATTTTCATCTTCCCTCTTCTACCCGTTTTCCTGTAAAGCAAGAGAGACAAAGGTGTCCCGCAGGCAGACCTATCGCATCAACAAAGTCATCAAGCGTGTTATATCTCAAACTATCCGCCCCTATATGTCTTTTTACTTCAGATGGGGAGAACCTTGTTGCTATAAGTTCCTTATAGGTGCGTGTTGAGATACCATAAAAACAGGGAGCGACAAGCGGCGGGCAGGCAATCCTTACATGGACTTCTTTAGCGCCCGCACTCCTTAACTCTTTAACCTTAAGTTGTATCTGGGTGCCTCTGACAATAGAATCATCGCAGAGGATTATTCTTTTGTTCTTTACATTCTCTTTTATTACAGAGAGTTTTATCCGCGCTTCTTCTTCCCTGCTCTCCTGTGTCGGTGAAGTATAACTTCTGCTTGCAAACCGGTCTATAAGAAAAACTTCTTCATAGGGAATCCCTGACCTTTGATGGTAACCCAAAGCGCAACCGATACCTGAAAACGGAACAGGCGCCACTAAATCCGCAGATATGCCTCTCTCTGCCTCAGCCATTTTCCCCCCGAGATTTTTTCTTGCGGTTATTACAGGAATACCCTCAATAATTGAATCAACAGAAGCGGTATATGCCCATTCAAATGCGCAAAAGGCAGGACCTGAGTTTTTTATTTTCGTAAGGGTGCGGACCCCCTCTCTGTTGATAAACAACACCTCTCCCGGCTCCACATCCCTGATAATATCCATCCCCAGTATGTCAAATGCTCTGGATTCTGAAGCAACGGCAAAATAACCGTCTTTTTTTCCGAGAATAAGCGGCTTAAAACCATGAGGGTCTCTCGCCACATATATTCCGTCCTTTGTAAGTATGACAATACTATAAGCGCCCCTCACCCTTGCGCTTAATTTAATGATACCGTTAAGAAAATCTTTCTCATAGGAGATAAGTTTTCCCAAGAGTTCTATATCTGTTTCGCAACTGAAAGAATGCCCTCTGTTTTTTAACTTATTTCTTAACTCTACGCTATTGAGTATATGACCGCTGAAAGCAATTGCGAACTTCCCCATTCTGGATACCAATGTAATCGGCTGGCGGTCTTTTAAACTCACATGCCCTATGCCAATAGAGCCCTTGAATGACCGAATCTCTTCATTTGTAAAAGTATATCTTACAAGGCCTTTATGCGTAATAATGCGGATATTGCTGGAGGA
>JAAYXZ010000068.1 GCA_012515635.1 Elusimicrobiota bacterium | reverse complement strand
GCTATCAAGCATAAGGTTGGCTTCCTTCAACTGCTCCGACGTAATATTATACTGAGAAGCGACCGACTCCAATGTATCCCCTTTTTTAATCTTGTAATACGCTTTTTCGGTATATATGCCAACAATAGGTTGCGGGGTTACTAATTCAGGGATAGGACTCTCCTTTTTGGGAACACTGATTTTAAGGGTTTGTCCGATTTTAATTATACTGCCATTCAGGTTATTTGTTTTTTTGATACTTGCTACAGATACCCCATATCTTTTACTTATCTTTTCAAGGTTATCCCCTTTTTTCACAAAATGTGATATGGTCTCATAACCTCCTATCACAGCGCTTGTCTTTACTGACTGCTGTGTATCATTTGTTATTTTAACCACGAGTTTCTGTTTAGGCATAATGAGGGACGAGTTAAGATTGTTTAACCTCTTGATTTCATATACAGTGGTTCCGTATCTTCTTGCTATGGAAGAAAGATTCTCACCCTGTTTGACATGGTGATACTGCGTTGCCCCTTCAATGCGCAAACATACGCACAAAAACATTCCAAACAGAAGAAACAGGTATTTTATATTCAACATCACTCCCCCTCTGTCTTTGATTCAACAGAAAACTGTTTTTTCATCTCTTCTTTTTTCTTTTCAAAATACTCATCTATCCTGCTATACACTTTATCCATATTATCTATGACGTTTATTTTCTCCGCAAGTTTACTCTGTTCCTTTAATATTGTCTTTAATATCCCTGTTATAGGGTCCGGCAGTTTCGCATGGTCAAGGTCCGTCTTTTCTATCTTATGCTCTCCCACAACCCTGCCAGGAACCCCGACCACCGTTGAATAAGGGGGGACATTATTGATTACAACCGAACCGGCGCCTATCTTGGAATTATCCCCAATTTTTATCGCTCCGAGAACTACAGCGCCTGCGCCTATTACAACATTATTGCCTATAGTGGGATGCCTCTTCCTCTTCTCTGCCGATGTCCCGCCTAAAACCACTCCCTGATAAAGAAGCACATCATCTCCTATCTCTGCTGTCTCCCCTATAACCACTCCCATCCCGTGGTCTATAAAAAACTTTCGTCCTATTGTCGCCCCCGGATGGATTTCAATCCCTGTTAAAAACCTGCTTATATGGGATATGAGCCGCGCAATGCTTTTCTCTCCCTTCCTCCATAAAAAATGCGCTGCTCTATGAAAAAAAAGGGCATGAATACCCGGGTATGAAGTTAAAACCTCAAAGGTGTTTCTTGTTGCTGGGTCTTTTTCAAATACTGTTCTTATATCCTCTTTTATCCCCTTAAACATAATCTAATCCAATACAGGATTTTCTATTATCTCCTTGAATCTCTTATAAAACATTCCCGCATAAGCGCCATCAACAATTCTATGGTCAAACGAGAAAGAGATACTCATAACAGGCGCTATCACCTGTTTATCATCCACTACAATTACTTCTTTCCCTATTTTACCCACTCCCATAATCGCTACCCCCGGCGGACTTATAATAGGTTGAAAACTTTCCACTCCATACATCCCTAAATTGGATATCACAAACCTTGCATTCTTCATATCTTCTTCTGTAAGTTTATTTAATCGCGCCTTTTCGGCCGTCTGTTTAATATCTGCTGATATCTCAGAGATATTTTTAGCGCCGCAGTCTCTGATAACAGGGACTACAAGCCCCTCTTCAACAGATACTGCCAACCCTATATCAATAGAGGGATATACCCTTATCTCATCATTTATTAAAGCGGCATTAATCAACGGATATTCTTTAATTGCTTGTGCTGTGAAAAACACAAGAAAATCCGTATAGGTAAGGTTAACACCCTCCGCTTTCTTTGCTTCTTTAATCTTGGCTATCTTATCCACAACCACCTTGCCTTCAAAATAGTAGTGGGGTATCTCTCTTTTGCTATAACTCAACCGCTTTGCAATAATCCTTCTTAAAGGTGTCCACTCCTTTACGGTATATTCTCCCGCAGATTCCGCGCTTGCATCCGCCTTTTTGCCGGAGAGATACTCCTCCACATCCTTCTTTTCAATCCTCCCGTCAGGACCAGACCCCTTAACCGAAAAAATATCTATGCCTGCCTCCTCCGCCAATCTTCTTGCTATAGGGCTTACTTTAATTCTTCCTGACACGCCCTGTTCATCTTTTCCCGCAGTATCGGGAACAACCTTCTTTTCTATCGGTTTTGTTTCTTCCGATACGGTTTTAATTTCCGCCTTCTGCGCAGTATCAACCGGTTTCTCTGTTTTTACCGGTTCATCGGGAGTATCCGTTATATAACCTATAACCGTAGTTATCGGTATGGGGTCATCAGACGGTTCATATAATTTCTTTCTCAGATACCCATTGTCCATCGCCTCAACTTCAAAATTTGTCTTATCACTCATAACCTCAAACAGAACATCTCCTTTTTCAACCTTATCGCCTTCATTCTTCTTCCATGAGACAAGATACCCTTCTTCCATTGTCTCGCCTAACATCGGCATTATAATCTCTTTCAACATATTTCACCTCGCTAAAATTTCTCTTACTGCCTGACATATACTGTCTGTATCAGGAATAGCTAATTTTTCAAGAACCGGGCTTTTGGGCATAGGAACATCGGCACCGGCAACTCTCACAACAGGAGCATCAAGGTAGTCAAAGGCCTTCTCCATAATCTGAGCCGTTATTTCAGCCCCTGTCCCGCCTGTTTTACAATCCTCCTCCACTATGATAACTTTATTGGTCTTCTTTACCGTGTTAATAATTGCCTCCGTATCCATAGGAAGCAATGTTCTCAAATCAACAACCTCTACGGATATTCCCTCTTTTGCAAGAATCTCTGCCGCCTGCAAACAGAAGAGCGTCATACGTGAATAGGTAATAAGCGAAACATCTTTCCCCTCTCTTTTAATATCCGCTACACCTATAGGAAGAACATACTCTTCATCCGAGACCGGTCCTTTTGTGTTATACAACATCTTATGTTCAATGAAGACCACAGGATTATTCTCTCTTATAGACGCCTTAAGCAATCCTTTGGCATCATAAGGCGTGGAAGGCATAACAACCTTTATGCCGGGGATATGTATCAACCATGACTCCAAACTCTGTGAATGATGCGCTCCCAAAGTTCTCCCCGCTCCCCCTTCTGTCCTTATGGTAAGCGGCACAGTGCATTTCCCCCCGAACATATACCTTATCTTTGCCACTTGGTTGTTCAATTGCTCCAGACATAATCCTATAAAATCAATATACATAATCTCGGCAACAGGTCTCATCCCTGTAAGCGCAGCGCCAAGCCCTGTGCCGACAATCGCATTCTCCGAAATCGGAGTATCAAGCACCCTCTCATCGCCATATTTTTTCCATAACCCTGCCGTAACTCCGTATGCGCCGCCATATATGGCAATATCCTCCCCCAATAAAAAGACATTCGGGTCTTTCTCCATCTCCTCCAAAAGCGCCTCATTTAACGCTTCTCTGTAAGTTATCTCCCTCATCTGTTCTCCTTTTACACGTATAGATCTGTATATAACTCTTCAGGTTCAGGGAAAGGACTGTTGATTGCGTATTCAACCGCTTCATTTATCTCTTTTGCAACAACCTCTTCAATCTCCTTAATCTCCGCCTCTTTTAAAATACCCTGTTCCATCATTTTGGTTGAAAATAGTTTTATAGGGTCCCTGTCTCTCCACAACTTTTCTTCTTCTCTGGTCCTATAAACCCTTGGATCGCTTCTGCTGTGCCCATAGTATCTGTATGTGTCGGCAACGATAAAACTCGGCCCCTTGCCGCTTCTTGCATAATCAATCCACTTCCCTGCCGCTTCTCTTACAGCAAGAACATCCTGTCCGTCAACCGTCTCTGACGGGATACCGAACGCAAGCGCTTTCTTAGAAATATCCTCTACTGCGCTTGCCCTGCAAACAGAGACGCTCATCCCGTAACAGTTGTTTTCACAGACATAAACTACAGGCAACTTCCACAGAGCCGCCATATTAAGACATTCAAAGAAGATACCGTTATTGGTTGCCCCGTCTCCAAAAAAGCATACAACGATATTATCTTTTTTTTGTAATTTCATTGAAAGCCCCGCGCCTGTCGCTATCCCAAGCCCGCCTGCCACAATACCATTAGCGCCTAAATTCCCTTTGGATAGGTCCGCAAGATGAAGAGACCCTCCCTTACCTTTGCACACCCCTGTCTTTTTGCCTAAAATCTCCGCCATAAGCGCATTAAGGTCGCCATCTTTCGCTATGGCATGACCATGCCCCCTGTGGGTGCTTGTTATGTAGTCGTCAGATGCAAGTTGTGACATCACGCCTACAGCCACCGCCTCCATCCCTGCATATAAATGAGACCCTCCCTCCGCTATGTTTTTTGCAAGAAGGTCCATTATTTTATCCTCGAACTCTCTTATCTCCATTAACTGCTGAAGCAGTTTCTTAGCAAGCGCCTTATCCGTCATATCTTCTCCTTGTTAAGGTAAAACAACTATCTTCATACCCTCTTTATCTTCTGCTTTTTTCAGCCCCGTCTTTATCTCGTCAAGCGGATACCTATAAGAGATATATTTTTTCACATCTATCCTGCCTGAAGCGATAATATCCAGCGCTATTCTGTTATGCAAAGGACTTGAACCATGTGTTCCTGTAACAAAAAACTCGTCATAGTGTAAAAGATTGCTGTTAAAGTTTATGAAGGGCTTTTCCTTCGGCAAACCGCCAAAATAATTGACAGATCCCCGTTTAGCAACAAGTTCCAGCGCAACCTCCTGCGCCTGAGGAGCGCCGGCAGCGACTATGACCCTGTCGGCTTTATGTCCGCCAGTCAGTCCGATAACCACTTTTTTTATGTCCTCTTTACTCATATCTACAAGCATTGCGCCTGTAAACTCTGCCATCTTTACCCTATCGGATGATATATCCGCAAGAATAACCTTTGCCGCTCCCGTATTTATGGCAAGTTCCGCATGGAGACACCCGATAGGCCCCGAACCTATAATCAAGACAGTATCACCTAACCTTACACGGCTAAGCAATTGTCCGTTAATAACACAGGCAAGCGGTTCTGCCAGAGACGCCTCTTCAAATGATACATTATCCGGAACTTTGTTCACACATCCATTTCTTACAGCGTCCTCAGGAACACGCATATACTCAGCGAAACCGCCATCATAATGATACCCTATGGCTTTCAGGTTATCACACATTGACTGATACCCCTTTCTGCAATACAGACATCTGCCGCAGGGGATAGCAGGCGCCACAGCCACACGGTCGCCCTCTTTAAACTCCTCAACATTTTTGCCTACACTGCTAACAACTCCGCTTACTTCATGGCCTGTAATCCTTGGGAAAACAATATGCTTATGCCCATGATGAAAAACTTTCACATCTGTCCCGCATATAGCGCAACTTTTGACATTTATTACAATTTCATTTATTTCAGGAACAGGGACGGAGACCTCTTCTATTGAAAGTTCTTCAGGATTTTTTAAGACCGCTGCTTTCATTTTTAATTCTTTCATAGTCATTTTTTATATCCTCTATTATATTCTCATCCGTTATGCGGGAGACACTCTTTAATATGCCTTCTATCCCGCTTTTTCTGATAATCTCCTGCATCTCCACCGCTTTTATATCATTTGGATAATTATAACACAGGCAAGCGGCCATAACAAAACAAATTTTCTCAGGGTATATACCCTGAGAAAGGCATAATCTTATCGCGCCCGCTATTCTGTCATTATACCCTATCTTTCTAAGAGGGTCTCTTCCTACCCTAAACACAGTATCATTTAGCAACTTATTCCCAAACCTATTGATAAGGTCCGTTATATAGCCGTCTATCTCCGTTATCGCAAAACGGTGTTTTTTTATAAGCGCCTCTCTTGATTCAATCACAACCTTGTCAACAACACCTCTCACATCAGGGTCTCTAAGCGCTTCCCAAATATATGTATAACCCTTCAGATAACCTGCATACGCAAGACAGGCATGTGACAAATTATGGATAAATAACTTCAGTTCCTCATAAGGGAACAGGTCTTCTACAGGATAAAGCCCTTTAACAGGCGGAATATCGCCTTTAAACTTTTTCTTCTCCACCGGTAAAACATTATACGGCTCAACAGTAACCAACAACGGGGATGCCTTTCTCATCTCATCCGATAACGGCGCCACCATCCTGCTCACTACACTCTCTACAAGCCCTGTCCTGTTGTTGAAAAAAACTCTCCCATCCGAAGAGAGATACCCCTCTATCTCCCTTCTCAATATCTCTGAACTGCCCAGAAGATTTTCACATATTATCAAATTAAAATATGACTGCGGGCGCTCCATTGCCTTTCTGTTGATACCATCCGCTATAATAGGCGCCAACGATTTAACATTGTTTGCGCCGACCGCAGTAAAAGCAATATCCGCCTCTGTCAGAACCAGTGAAATTTTCTCTCTCTCCGAAAATGTAAGCGCAGAAAGGTCTGTTATTCTCTTTTCTTCCTTTTGATTATTACTGAGCAACCATAACGGATACGCCTTTTCCTCATTCAATCTCTTCACCACATCTTCCATAACATCCACAAATACCAGATGATAACCAGAACTATGGCATATGTCCCCTATAAAACCCCTGCCTATCTGTCCTGCCCCGAATATAACAACATTGTTTTCCTTTGCCAGTTTAACATCTCCTTTAACTCAGTTTACCGTTTTATATTAAAAAGTAACGCCTTTCTTCCCTGTCTTTTTTTCCATCTCAAGGAGTTGCCTCCCGTATTCAAAGCCCGCCTGCACCACAGGATTATCACTTCTCAGGGTTCTGCTTTTTGTATGCTCCTCATTAAAAAAATCCCTTTTATTTAGCAATTTAAGGAACCTCTCAGTGAAATCAGGTATGCTGTCTCCGTAAATATGGTAAGAATCCGCTATATCCGTATACTGCCCAACCTTAACCTCAATACCCGACTTCTCCGACACCTTATCCGCTATAAATTTTTGGAGCGCAGTAAGTCCGAAGATATTCATAAATGCCGCCCTGTAAGCATCCCGCGAACGCCAATGGACATTCATCACAAGATAATTTTCGCCATCTTTACCTGCAACTATCCTGCACCATATCCGCTGAAGGCATGGAGGGTCATAGGTTGCAAGGTCATAGAACGGTATCCACGTTATCGCCTGCGCCCTTCTGGTATAAAAAACAGCGCTGAGTTTTTCAATAATATACTCAATCTGGTTTATTCTGTTCTTCTCGGAACTTTCAGGGATATTATAATTAAACAGGCGGTCATGATATGTATATGTCCACTTCTTCTCTTCAGGGCATATCCAATGGTCATGGACGCCATCCACAACTTCCTGCCTATACTTTTCCAGGTCCTCTATCCCTCCGGGGAAAGCAAGATGTATTCTCGGTTCGGCAAACGGATTATTAACCACCATAATCATTGTGGCATCCTTGCTTTCAAAATCATCCTGCTTATCATATTCTGTCTTGACAGAGATGCCTTTTTCCCATAATTCCATCAAACTCTTTTCCCATACCTCTGCAACTGTCTCTCCCTTGACCATCAATATAGGTATCATCTTCTCCTCCTCAAAGGAATATCATCCCACCTGTATGTATTAAAAACATCCTTGCTTTCAAGCCAGCCCCTTCTTGCTGTTCCTATGCCCAACTCCATATCTTCCAGCATACCTGTATTATGCGAATCGGTTCCTATCATAAACTTCGCCCCATATGTCTTCGCTTTCATTATGTTCACATCATTTAAGTCCAAACGATTATATGACGCATTTATCTCCAGTAAAACCCCTTTTTCAGCCGCATACTCCATCACCTCTTCTATGTTTATATTGTAGCCCTCGCGCCACGATAGCAGCCATCCTGTAGGATGCGCCAATATATCTACCCATGGATTATCCATTGCCGTTTTCATTCTTTTGGATACATTTTTTGTAAATCCCTGGTGAACCGCCGCTATAACAAAATCCAGTTCTTCCAGTATAGAATCCGAATAATCAAGACGCCCGTCAGAGAGTATATCCACCTCCATCCCTTTTAGAATCTTTATCCCCTTTATCCTGTCCTGCACCCTATCTATCTCCTCATTTCTCCTTTTCAACCTCTCTTCGCTGAGCCCCCCTGCTATCCTTGACGACTTTGAATGGTCACTGATACCTATATACTCATATCCAAGCCCCTTTGCGGCAAGAACCATTGTTTCAATAGACTCTGTGCCATCAGAATAGTTTGAATGAATGTGCAGGTCGCCTCTTATGTTTTCTTGCTCTATCAGTATCGGCAATTTGCCTTCTATCGCCAACTCTATCTCCCCTCTGTCCTCCCTCATCTCCGGCGGCATCCATCTGACCCCTAACGTCTTATAGACATCCTTTTCTGTTCTGCCGGCAATCCTTTCTGTCCCCTTAAAGACGCCATACTCATTTATCTTGAGCCCTTTATCCTTCGCCAAACCCCTCAATTTTATATTATGCGCCTTTGAACCGGTAAAATATACCAGAGCAGCCCCCCACGACTCTTTTTCCACCACTCTCAAGTCAACCTGTCTATCTTCAAAAGATGTTCTCACGGATACCTTTGTATCACCTTTCGCTAATATCTCTTTAACATACGGCTGACGGACAAATGTCTCAATAATATCTTTTACATTATCTCCTGTAGCAAGTATATCTATATCGCCTATTGTCTCTTTCATTCTCCTTATAGACCCTGCGGGATAAACACTCTCAGAGACACCTGAAAGCGGCTTTATGAACTCCTTAGCCACCCTTAACGCAACAGCAAGCGGCATCCTTGCCTTTCCCGCTTTATATAAGAAAACACCCTTGCTTATGTTCTCCTCCTTTTTCTCGCCCATACCCGGCAGACCGGACAACTTTCCTTCTTTTAACACCTTTTCCAAGTCCGCAAGATTATTTACACCAAGCTCTTTATGGAGAAGTTGAAGCGTTTTAGGTCCTACATTGGATATATTAAGGAGTTCTAACAGCCCTTCGGGTATATCTGCCATAACCTCTTCATACTTTTTTATCTTGCCTGTCTTCAGGTACTCCTCTATCTTTTCTGCCATCCCTTTACCTATCCCTGCTATCTCTGTGGGCTCTATGGCTGATATATCTTCAGAATATTCTCTTAATACCTTCGCTGCTTTTCTATAAGCATTAATCTTAAAAATAATATCTCCTTTAACCTCAAGAGCATCCGCAATTTTTTCAAAAATATCCGCTATCTCTGTGTTTTTGCCCATAATTACTCTCTTACACCCTGTTTTTTACATTATAAATTAATTCCCTGCTATCCGTTTTTTATCTATATCTTACAGATTTTCGGGGAGTATGGCAAGCCAGTATAAGATATTCAGGCAAAACCCGTATAACAAAAAAAGCAAGGCATCTGATGAGCAATAGAAAAACTCTTTTAGTTACTGCTCTTGCCTTGCTTATTATTCGTATAACGGAGATATCGGGACATTAAAGACCAGTTCAAGGATATCTGAGGCAGATTCATCATCTATGTCTTCAATTCTGTCAAGAAAACTTGTTTCAGGGTATGGCAACACAGAAAGAACCGCCCCATAACCGTTATTACCTGCTATGTTTATAGCCACGCCATTTTTTCCGTTATCGGTCAGACGGACAAAAAACAGGGACACAATCACAAACAATACACCCAGCGCAACAACGGGCTTAAGTATTCTGATACGATGCGAACGGGTCTCTTTTATCACAGGAAGCATCTTTTCCCATGCTCCGACATCAGGGAAAGGGATATCTATCCGTTTGCTCTCTGTAATAACTCTTCTGTATTCCGTAAATAATTCGGCACACTCAGGGCATTTACTGATATGCGCCATCAGCATCGTTTTTTCTGTATGCGAAAGTTCCCCGGCAAGATAATCCACCATTAAGTGTTCATACTCTTTACATAACATTTTTCTTTCCTCCAAGATTTTTCTTTATCTTCTGCACTGCTTGAAAATACGTTGCTTTAACGGTTCCTATCCTGCTGTTTGTGATTCCCGCTATCTCTTTATATGTAAACTCTTCATAACACTTTAAGATAAAAACTTTTTTTTGCTTAGGAGTAAGCCCCTCAACCTCTCTTTTGATTATATTCGCCATATCCGAGTTTATAATATCCTGCTCCCCAAAATATAATCTGTCATCTTCAAAATCTTTTTCAATGGGCAGACATCCGTTTTTGGACCGTTTTCTCAAAAAGTCAAGGGAAAGGTTGAGCGTTATCCTATACAACCATGTGGAGACAGCAGACTCTTGCCTGAATTTCCCCCAACTCTTATATGCCCTTATAAAACTTTCATGTACTATATCCATAGCGTCCTGTTTATTATTTACCATCCTAAACGCCACGCTATATAATTTCCCTGCATAATCCCTATAAAATTCTTCAAAGATTATTTTTTTTTCAGACATATGTTTCCCGCATTTCTATTAAGACATTTTTTTTTGATAAACGGTTTAGTTTGTGTTATTATCTTACCACTTACTATAAAAGATTAAAAAGGCAAAAGGAGAAACAAAGCAATGGCTAAGAAGAAAACTATTTTGAAACGGCAAAGACAGGAGACAAAGAAAAGGGCTTACAACAAAAAAATCAAAGATGCTATGAAAAAAACAGTTAAGACCGTAAAGAAATCCGTTATAAGCCAGAATCCTGAGACAAAAGAACAGTTGAAAAAAGCGCAGAAAATGATTGATAAAGCGGCAGAGAAGGGTGTAATACATAAAAATACTGCGGCAAGAAAAAAGAGCGGATTAACCCGTTTTGTGAATAAATATAGCAAATAACCGATACAACTCAAAAAATACAATCAGGGGAGTAAAGAGAAAAGGAATATATCAAAATCCTCTGTATCTATTCTGCCTGTCTTAAGTTTAAAATCCAGAGAATAAAGTTTCTGATATGCATCTAAAATGTTTTTATCAATATTTCTATGGTTTTTCACAATATTTCTTATATATAAAAAAGCAGCGTTTATCGTAGTAGGGAAATCAAACGGATTGTTTTTTTTATGCTCTCTCAAAAGAGCGATT
>JAAYXZ010000013.1 GCA_012515635.1 Elusimicrobiota bacterium | reverse complement strand
GTTTAAGAAGTTTGGCAAAGGAAGGGCGATTAAAATTCCCTGTAATCGCAGTCAACGATGCCGATACAAAACACCTGTTTGACAACAGATACGGAACAGGACAATCAACAGTAGATGGTATTCTCCGCGCCACCAATATTATGTTGAGCGGAAAAGTGGCTGTAGTATGCGGTTATGGATGGTGCGGAAAGGGAATTGCTAAAAGGTTAGCAGGAATGGGCGCAAGGATTGTTATTACTGAGACAGACCCTATAAAAGCGCTTGAGGCCGTAATGGACGGATATTATGTTATGCAGATATCAGAGGCGGCGCAAACAGGGGATATCTTTATAACCGCTACGGGAGACACAACCGTTATCGGGATAGACCACATAAAAAAGATGAAAAACGGGGCTATTCTTGCCAATGCAGGACATTTTAATGTGGAGATAGATATCGCATCCTTGGGGAAAATCGCCAAAAAAAGGAGAATCAGGGAATGCCTTGATGAATATACATTACCCAATAATAAAAAGGTTTACCTGCTCGGTGAAGGTCGTCTTATAAACCTTGCCTGCGCCGAAGGGCATCCTTCCTGTGTAATGGATATGAGTTTTGCTAATCAGTTTTTGTCTCTTGAATATCTGAAAAATAACCCTGCCTTAAAACCCGAGGTTTACAGAGTTCCTTCTGCTATAGACCGAAGAGTCGCTGAAATGAAGATTAAGGCGATGGGAATAAAGATAGACAACCTAACTAAAGAACAAAAAAAATACCTGAGTTCATGGGAAGCAGGAACATAAATAAACAAAAAAGTTTTATGAAAGTCGGCATCACCGGCATATTCGGCTCCGGCAAGACCACCGTAAGTTCCATATTCAAAGATGCCGATATCCCTGTGGTCTCCTGCGATGATATTGTTCAGCGCCTGCTGAAAAAACGAGAGATTATAACCAAGATAACTGATATATTCAGTAAGGATGCTGTTAGAGAAGGAAGTATTGACAAAAAATACTTGAGCGATATGGTTTTTTCGGATAAGAAGGCAAGAATAAAACTTGAACAGATTCTGCACCCGGAGGTCTTCAAAACTATACAGAAGAAATCGCTTGACTATGAAAAAATTTATGGTATAATGGTTATAGAAATTCCCTTACTGTTTGAAACAAAATCAGAGAGATTAGTTGATAAGGTGGTTGTAGTTAAAGCATCCCGCCGTGCAATCCTTGAACGGTTAAAAGAAAGATATACTGAAAAAGAGATATTACAAAGGTGGAAATCACAAATCCCATTAAAAGATAAAGAGAAAAAAGCGGACTATGTTATTGATAATTCAGGGACCTATTCTGAAACATTCCGGCAAGTACAAAATCTTATAGAAGACTTAGAAACCATAGTAAAACAATAATCTCTAATCTCTATTTTTTAAATAAGCCAAGGAGGCAATATTATGGAAACCGTTAATAACTTAGATGTTATTAAAAATATGGATGTGGCGGCATTGAGAAAACTGACAATTCTCAAACTGCAGAACATAGCAAAGACATTTAAAGTGGAAGGAATCAGCAACCTAAGGAAAGAAGAACTTATATACAAAATTATGGAATCCCAGACAAAGAGAGAGGGGATTCTCACAGCAGAAGGCGTATTGGAGATATTGCCTGATGGCTTCGGATTTCTACGCTCACCGAACTATAACTATCTGCCAGGGCCTGATGACATCTATGTATCGCCCTCTCAGATTAAAAAGTTTTCGTTGAAGACAGGGGATACTGTCGCGGGGCAGGTAAGACCCCCGAAAAATACCGAGAAATATTTTGCCCTATTGAAGGTTGAGGGTGTCAACGGAGACCTCCCCGAAAGCATACAATCAAGGATTCCGTTTGAAGACCTTACCCCGATACATCCCTCTCAGCGTCTATTGCTGGAAACAACAACAGAGGAACTAACCACCAGAATAATAGACCTTGTTGCGCCTATCGGCAAAGGGCAGAGAGGGCTTATTGTCTCCCCTCCGCGGACAGGAAAAACGGTTATACTTCAAAAACTCGCAAATGCAATAGCAAAAAACCATCCCGAGATATATCTTATCGTGCTTCTTGTAGCAGAGAGACCTGAAGAAGTCACAGAAATGAGAAGAATGGTAAGAGGGGAAGTAATAAGCGCAACTTTTGACGAATCCCCCGAAAGACACACACAGGTAGCAGAGATAGTAATGGAAAAAGCCAAACGGCTCGTGGAGCATAGAAAAGACGTAGTAATACTCCTTGATAGTATCACACGTCTTGCAAGGGCATATAATGTGCTTGTTCCTCACACAGGGAAAATTATGTCGGGCGGACTTGAATCCACTGCCCTTGATAAGCCCAAAAGGTTTTTTGGCGCCGCAAGGAACATTGAGGAGGGGGGCAGTTTAACAATACTCGGAACAGCGCTTATAGACACAGGCAGTAAGATGGACGATGTCATTTTTGAGGAGTTCAAAGGCACAGGCAATATGGAAATCAACCTTGAAAGAAAACTTGCTGACAGAAGGACTTTCCCCGCCATAGACATAAACAGGTCAGGGACACGGAGAGAAGAACTTCTTGTCAATTCCGAAGAACTGCAACTAATGTGGTTGTTAAGAAAGGTTCTTGCCCCGCTTAATTCCGTAGAGGCAATGGAACTTCTGATAGCGAGAATGAAGAGCGCCAAAACAAATATAGAGCTTCTACTCAATATCAAAGCGCAGACACAATAACCTAAAGACCGCAAGCAGAGAACAGAACTGATAGATTAAACAATCTTAAGACACAATAATCTCGTTGGTTTATTCTTTTTATTCATATGTTTCAGGCAATATACAGCGCAAGTTTTTTGGTGGCTTTCAGCGGATATCTTTTAGGTATCTCGCTCTCCCTTTTTCTTGTTCAGGTCAAACAGAGCGGGCCGCTAATCGTAGGGCTGGCAGGATTTGCAGGAAATTTTATCTATACAGCAACAACATTGCTTCTTGCCCGTTATTCTGCAAAAAAAATCAATATCCTGTTCGTTTATTCCCCGTTGATAATGGGTATCGCCTATTTCCTTATCTTCTTTGCTCCTATCCCTTTGATAATTCTGCTTTTAATGCTGGGAGGTGTTGCAAGTTCGTTTTTTTGGCCGTCACTGCAAAAATGTTTATCCGGCGCTGATAAACTGCAGGTAGGAATTTATAACCTTTTTTGGAGCGGAGGGGTTATCGTCGGCTCTATCTCTGCAGGTTTTGTATATTCACTAAGCCCGCTTCTGCCCTTTCTTATGATTTTATTCATTTATCTCGCCACTTTTGTTACTCTTGTATCCCGTAAAAACAAAGTGCTTGCCCTCAATGATATAACCTATAGCGCTCAAAGACAGGTAGAAATGTTGCCTTCAAAGATGGTAAGCGATATAAGAATATTAAATTTTATACATTTTTTCGCAATAAGCGCTGTCTTCTATCTTTATCCCCAACTCGGGCTTTCAAGGGGCTTTTCTCCGCAGGTCATCGGAGGTATAATAGGCATGCTTTTTATCAGCAGGTTCATCACATTTTTTCTACTGGTAGATAAATCCCTTATTCTCTATCCTTTTAGATTTGTTATCTCCTGCGCCCTGTTCTGTTTAGGTTGTTTAATGTTAGGACGGGGAACATCTCACGGTATTGTATTCACGGGGGTCATCATTATGGGCAGCACAGGCGCAATCTCGCATCATAACAGTTTATTGATACATCTGAATTACAACCTGAAAACAGAGATGCATGAAGGCATCAACAGCGCAGGGCTCTTTTGCGGTTCTCTTATAGCAGGGATATTGGGGCAGGTATTGAACCTGCCTTCCGCTTATACAATTATCGGTCTCTTGATTCTGATTGTCGGCCTAATACACAGCCGAAAGACGCTCTCAACGCTCTCTTTCTCCAAATAAGGGTGTTATTATTACTCTATTATGCAATTCTATAACGGGGGCGTATCAGAGGGTTTTTATCAGCGATACAATCTTTTTTGATATCTCTTCCTTAGTTATCTCTGTGTATTTCTCTGTCTTCCCGTCCTTATAGATGAAGACAACCATTGACGCCTCGCCTTCTCCAAAAAAAGCAGGGGTATCCGCCACTATCAAGTCCATATCCTTCTCTTTTAATTTCTTTCGGGCATTCTTTATGATATCCCCTGTTTCAAGGGCAAAGCCGATGATTCTCTGGTAAGGTTTTTTTATCTTTGCCACTCTCTTTAATATGTCCGCAGTAGGGACTAACTTCAAACTCCACTCTTCTTTTCTTTTGATTTTTTCTTGAGATTTTACCGCAGGCCTCCAGTCGCTTACCGCCGCAGACATAACAAGCACATCTGCTTGCGGAAAATACTTAATCACACTCTCCTCCATCTCTACTGCTGTTTCCGCTTCAACAAAAGCCACACCCGACGGAATCTCGCAGGACGAAGAACCGCTTACAAGAACAACCTCATAACCTTGTTTCATGCACTCTTTTGCTATGAGAAAACCCATCTTCCCTGTAGAAGGATTGCTAATAAACCTTACAGGGTCAATATATTCCCTTGCCGGTCCTGCTGTAATCAATACCTTCATCTTTAAGTTCCTGCGAGCCACTCAAGTTCCGCCGCTATAAAGTCGTCTATCTCTCCGTCCATAACCGCTTCAACATTACCTGTCTCAAAACCGGTTCTATGGTCTTTTACTAATGTGTAGGGACAGAACACATAAGACCTTATCTGACTGCCCCATTCTATCTTTTTCTGTTTACCGCGCATCTCTGTCTCTGCCTTTTCCTGCTCCTCAAGTTGTCTCTGATATAAGCGGTTTTTCAAAAGTTTCATAGCAAATTCCCTGTTTTTAATCTGACTCCGTTCTGTCTGGCTCTGGACAACGATACCCGAAGGTATATGCCTCAGCCGAACAGCTGTCGAAACCTTATTAACATTCTGTCCGCCGGGACCGCCTGCCCTGAATGATTCCATCTCTATATCCGCTTCCTTTACTTCAATGTTTATATCTCGGGATATATCAGGTAAAACTGTAACAGCGGCAAAACTTGTATGTCTCCTCTTGTTGGAATCAAACGGAGATATCCTTACAAGACGGTGAACGCCGTTCTCTCCTTTAAGGTATCCATAGGCGTAGGAGCCCGAAATAATAGCGGTAAGCCGTTTTATGCCCGCTTCGTCGCCCGGTATAAAATCAATCACTTCCACATCAAACCCCTTGCTTGCAGCCCATTTTGTGTATAGCCGCCAGAGTATACTCGCCCAATCGCATGCCTCAGTTCCGCCTGCCCCAGCATGGAGTTCAACTATGGCGTTTTTTGTGTCCTCCTTGGAGTTCCATATCAGTTTCTTCTTGATTGCAGAGATACTGCTCTCTATATCCACAATATCCTTCATCCCTTCTCTTTCTATCTCTTTGTCTTTCTCTTGAGAGAGTAATTCTAACACTGTATTGAGTTCCTCAAGTTTGCTGTCTATCTCCTTTACTGCAGAAATTTTGTCGCTCATAAGGTTCCATCTCTCCATTTTGTCTTTTTCAATCCTTGGGTCAAAGAAACCTTTTTTAGCGCGTTCTTCCTCAAGGGATAAAAAATCTTTATTAATTGACGGGATATCAAACTTCTTTTTCATATCCTCCCACTTCTTTGAGATATCCTTATATTTCTCCGTCATCTGATTTATCTCTATACTCATTTACCTTCCTCCATACCGCTTCCATAAGTTCCTTGACGCCCTGGTTTGTCAGCGCGGATATCACATAAACTTCGCTGAACGTTTTTTGTAAGGATTTTACATTCTCCTTTGCCTCTTCAAGGTCTATCTTGTTGCCTACTATAATCTCCGCTTTCTCATATAAATTTTTGCTGTATTTCTCCAGTTCTTTCCTTATATTATAATACCTTTCCACCGCATCAGAAACAGAGAGGTCTATGATATGTATAAGCACTTTCGTTCTTTCAATATGCCTCAAAAACTTATGCCCCAGCCCTTTGCCTTCTGACGCCTTTTCTATAAGACCGGGAATATCCGCTACCACAAAACTCCTGAAATCGCCTAAATTCACGACACCCAGATTCGGAGAGAGTGTAGTGAACGGATAGTCCGCTATTTTAGGTTTTGCTGATGAGACCTTTGATATAAGGGTTGATTTACCGCTGTTTGGATAACCGACTATACCCACATCAGCAAGCAGTTTCAGTTCCAGTTTAAGCCGTTTATCCTCTCCTTTTTCTCCCGGTGTTGCCTTTCTGGGCGCCTGATTTACAGAGGACTTAAAAGAGGCGTTGCCCTTGCCTCCTACTCCTCCCTTCGCCACTATATACTCCATTTTATCCTTAGAGAGGTCCGCAAGAAAAACCTCGTTACCGTCCTGTATCTCTGATATTATCGTGCCAACAGGGACAGGTATTACAAGGTTTTCACCCGACTTGCCTTCCTTATTACTGCCTTCCCCGTTCCGTCCCTTATCCGCTTTAAAATGTTGCCTGTAATGAAAGTCAATAAGTGTATGGATATCCTTTTTTACACGGAATATCACATCTCCGCCTTTACCCCCGTTGCCGCCGGACGGTCCTCCCTTGGGAATATATTTTTCCCTTCTGAAAGCAACACAGCCATTGCCTCCATCCCCTGCTTTTACCCATATCTTTGCTTCATCAATAAATTTAATCATCTCTTATCTTCTTTCTCCTTAGTTTCCTGTGATAGGAGACCGCAAACCTGTGCGCCTCATCCCTGACTGCCTGAAGCAGATGCAGTTCAGGGGAGTCCTTCCTTAAACGCAACGGCTCTTTTTCTCCGCTTATATATACCTCTTCATCTCTCTCCGCAAGAGAGATTACAGAGATATCAACACCCATCCTCGCAAACACCCTTATAGCAGTGTTAAGCTGCGCTTTTCCGCCATCCACCAATATAAGGTCAGGCATCTCTCTCCGTTCTTTTTCGCTATCAAATCTTCTGAGAAGTATCTCTTCCAGCATTCTGCAATCATCTATACCCTTGACTGATTTTATTTTATATCTTCTGTAGTTATCCTTGTCCGGAACCCCGCCCTTAAAGGAGACACCGCTGCCTGTGGCTGAATCACCCTGTATATTAGAGACATCGTACCCCTCTATATAATACGGAATACTCTTTAAATACAACAAACTCTGAAGATTGACAAGCACATTGCTTTCCCCGTAGGTAAAGAGAGTTTTTTCATCCCTCAGGGGAAACCTTTTCTTCATTTCGTCAAGCATAAACAGGCGTTTTTTTATCTCTTCCGCCTTTTCAAACTCAAGTTTTTCGCCTGCTTCAACCATCTGTTTTTCTAATTTTCTTGTGAACTGCTGATAATTTCCTTTCAAGAAAGATATTATACCTTTCACAAGTTTATTATACTCTGCTACCGATATTTCGCCCTCACAAGGACCTGCGCATCTTTTTATGTGATACTGAGTGCATAACCGCACTCTCCCTTTTTCCAAGTTATACTTACAACTCCTAACAGGATAATAGCGCCTGATAAATCTTATAACATTTTTTATAAGAGCCACATTTGTAAAGGGACCGAAATATAAAGATTTTTCATCTTGCGTCTCCCGCACCACTCTTATAGATGGGTATCTCTCATCGGTGATTTTTACAAACGGATAACTCTTGTCATCTTTTAAACTTATATTGTATTTTGGCTGATTTTTTTTTATAAATATGTTTTCAAGGATAAGCGCCTCTGCCTCAGAAGCGACGGGTACAAATTCAAAATCGTCTATCTCCGATATCAAGGACAGATTCTTGATATTGCTCTCTGACTTACTAAAATATGATGTTATCCTTTTTTTTAAAGAGATTGCTTTTCCTACATATATAACCTTCCCTTTACTATCCTTCATCAGATATACACCAGGAAAGTTAGGCGTATTATTCAGTTTTTTCAGAACTTTCCTTCTGTTCATTATCCGATATCCCGCCTTCTTTTGATATCCTTTCTTTCTTTGCTTCATCTACATAGTTCAATTGCAGTTCGGCGATAGCGGCAGAAATAACCCTCTCCTCATCTTTGGTAAGGTTATTTTGCGTCTTCTGTTGAAGCATCCCAAGTATATCTATAACCCTTCGGGCAAGAACAAGATTCTTCTCTGTCTTCCCTGTCAACGGGTTAGGGACTTTACCCAACACCTGCCATCCCCATTCGGTAAAAAACGATACGACAAATATAAAAAGATTCTCTTCCATTTTGTTCTCCTGTTATTAGAGTTTTATTTCAACTCCAGAAAAGAACTTGACAACCGTAAAAATTAAAGGGCCAAGCCAAAGTAAACCACCCATAAATATGAAAGCAAGGACTATTATGATGCCGTATCTTTCCATCTGTTCATATCTAAACCTGAGGCGTCTCGGCAGGAAAACGCTCAATACTCTTGAGCCATCGAGAGGAGGTATGGGGATAAGGTTGAAAAACGCAAGCAAAAAGTTTATTGCAGAGCCCAGAATAAAAAACTGAACCACATTGCTGTGTAAAAACAGGCGCGACATAAGCGCTAAAAATATCCCTAATACTATATTGCTTCCCGGTCCCGCAAGCCCTACTGCAAGCATTCCCTTGTCGTAATCCCTGAAACGCAGGGGATTGATGGGAACCGGCTTAGCCATTCCTATACCAAACCTGCCTCCAGTTAACACAAGAAGCATTATAGGAAGAAGTATAGTGCTGAATGGGTCTATATGCGGCAATGGATTAAATGTAAGACGCCCCATCATCATGGCAGTGTTGTCCCCATTTAGATATGCCGCATAACCATGGCAGAATTCATGCAAAATTACCGAAAACAATATAATAAAAAGCAAAATTACTATTGATATAAGTTCCATTTTATTTTTTTAGTTCACGTATTACTTTAAAAAAAACTCCTGTGGATATGATATAAACAATGGCAGAGATTATTATACAGGAAAAGACAAGGAAAGGCAAGGAGACAGCGGAGGAGAGAAGTGTTTTACTCAGGAAAAGCGCTAATCCCATCAATACGGAGGCAATAAAACTTTTGCGGAAGAATGCATTCTCTTTTATTAAGTCAATACGCAGGTGTTTCTTATTAAAAACTATGACCAAAAGAATGAAGTTGGTAATGCCTACTATGGATGTCGCAAGGGCAATCCCGTTATGTCCCATAAATTGCATCAGAACAATGTTCATAATCACATTTACCAATATACTGAACAAACTTATCTTCACAGGAGAGATTGTGTCTTTACAGGCATAGAACGCCCTGTTCCATACAGAAGCCCCACCGTATCCGAGCAACCCTATAGAGTAGAAAGCCAGCGGAGAAGCGACAAGTTCTACCGAATTTGCGGTAAACATCCCTCTGGCAAAAAGCAATGAAACTATCTCTGTCCTGAGGATAATCATTCCAAAAGTAAAAGGGAGAAGCAGAAAAACAAGCATTCGCGTAGCAAAGAGCAAATTCTTTATAAACTCTTTGTGGTCTTTGGACGAGATATTCTCTGAAAACCAAGGAAGTACCGCCGTGGATATAGATATCGCAAAAGCGCCGAGAGGCAACTGAAATATACGTGTGCTATACCACAACCCTGAAACCGCCCCCTCGTACAACATATAAGCGAGCGAATTATCTATGAGAAGGTTTATCGGGGTAACAGAAACCCCTAAAACCATAGGGGCAAGAAGCACCCCCATCCTTTTTATGGCAGGGTGCGCAAAATTAAGGTTGAGGCGGGGACTATAACCCTTTTTTATCACAGGAATAAGCGTAAAAAGAAACTGTCCTATACCTCCCGCAATAATCCCTATACATAGAATAACTATCTGTTGTTGCGGAACTGTTGAAAAGAGCGGGATTAAAAAAAGAGCCGCTATCCAGAAAACATCAAGAAGCACCGGGGATAATGACGGCAGAAAAAACTCCTTATGGATATTCAACACACCTATATTTATTGCGGCTAACGAGACGAATATAAGATAGGGGAATGTAAATCTCATTAATATCCATACGTTATACCATTTGGACGCTTCGCCAACTATTTTTGTTGAGATAAAACTGATACCGACAACCAGCAGAAGCAGAGCAACTGTTATAATAAGGGATATGGTAAAACAGATATTAAATATATCCACACCCTCTCTCTTGTCTTTGCCGTCTATTGCGTATTCAGTAAAGACAGGGATAAATGCCGTATTAAGCGCGCCTTCCGCTATAAGCCCCCTGAAAAAATTGGGTATCATAAAAGCAAGGAGGAAAGAGTCGTAAATGGCTATTGTGCCAAAGAAATTAGCCGTTGTAACCTCTCTTGCAAGACCGAACACTCGTGAAATAATCGTCCCTAATGAGATAATTGATACTGCTTTGAGGATTTTTTTTGAACTCATTTCTTAGGTCTCAAAAGCGGAAAGAATATAACCTCTCTGACAGAAGACGCATTTGTAAGAAGCATAACAAGACGGTCAATCCCTATGCCCAGTCCGCCGGCAGGCGGCATTCCGTATTCCAATGCCTCTATATAATCTTCATCTACCATCTTTTCCTTGTTGCCTGTATGTTTTTTCACTGCCTCCAAAAACCGCTTATGTTGTTCAAGCGGGTCATTCAATTCAGAATACGCATTCGCCACCTCAAGCCCGCCCATAAATAATTCAAATCTTTCCACCATTCCCGGATTATCAGGGGATGCCTTCGCAAGCGGAGAAATCTCCACAGGATACTGATAAATAAATGTAGGGTTTATGAGTTGCGGTTCTATGTTTTTCTTGAATATCTTATCCAAGACCTCAAAAACATTCTCTTTGTCCTCTTCCGTGAGTTCCACTCTCTCCTCTTTCGCTTTTTTCATTACCGCATCTTTATCTCTCCAGTCAGAGATACCCATTCCTGCAAACACTTCCTCCCACTTCATCTTTTTCCAGGGCTGGGACAGGTCTATTTTCTTTTCCTGAAAATCAAGGGTGAAAGAATTGTTAATGTTTACAGCAAGAGACATAATGAGCGCCTCTGTTATCTCCATCATTTCATTACAATCCCCATAGGCGGAATAAAGTTCAAGCATCGTAAATTCAGGATTATGCAACGGAGATATCCCCTCGTTCCTGAAAGAACGGTTGATTTCGTATATCTTTTCAAAGTTCCCTACAAGCAACCTCTTCAAAAACAGTTCGGGAGCAATACGAAGGTAAAGGTTCATATCCAGTGTATTATGGTGCGTAATAAAGGGTTTTGCTTCCGCACCGCCTGGTATAGGATGCATCATGGGAGTATCCACCTCAACAAACCCCCTGTTATTAAGAAACATTCTTATATGCTGAAGGATTTTAACCCTTTTGCTGAAGAGATTGCTTGCCTCCTCGTTCATTATAAGGTCAAGATATCTCTTTCTGAACCGTATCTCAACATCTTTCAAGCCATGCCATTTCTCAGGGAGCGGACTCAACGACTTTGAGAGGAGGGTAAGATGTTTCACAAGTATCGTCAACTCCCCTGTCTTTGTCCTGAAGACATCCCCCTCAACCCCTATAATATCCCCTATATCTATGTGATTAAATATAAATAACTCTTTTTCAGGCATTGTGTTTTTCTTAATATATAACTGAATCTTTCCGGAACTGTCCTTGATATCCAGAAAGGAAGAGCCGCCATGATGCCTCATAGCCATAATCCTGCCCGCTGTCTTTATATCAACTTCGCCTTCCTTTAGAACTGCTATCCCCTTTTTGGGAAAAGCCCTGCCATAGATATCTACGCCTTCTC